>DAIESZ010000208.1 GCA_027346035.1 Propionibacteriaceae bacterium | reverse complement strand
CACGGCGAACTCGCCGACCACCGTCTTGCCCGCACCGGTGGGTGCCGCCACGAGGACGCCGCGCCCGTCGCGGACGTGCCGGCAGGCCTCAGCCTGGTAGGGATCGAGAGGGAAGTCGTATCCGGCGACGAAGTCCGCCGGAACGGGGTCCGGGGTGGTGCCGGGTGAGGGCGGGCCCGCGGTCTGGGTGGTGTCCATCGCCCTCGAGCCTAGCGGGCCCGGGCCGGGCGGTCAGTTCTCGGAGCCGGACTCGTCGTCGTCGGACGGCGCGTCCTTGTCCTTCTTCTCCGCCACCGCACGCTGGTCGCGCATTCCCTGGGTCTCTTCCTTGAACTCGCGGATGGCACGTCCGGTGCCCTTGCCGAGACCGGCCAGTCGCGACCCCCCGAACAGGAGGACCACCACCACGAGCAGGACAAGCCATTCCGGGCCCATCGGCAGGCCGATCAGTGGATGCATCATGCGGGTACTCGCTTTCGTGTCCAGGGCTGCGTCGACGGAACCCGTGAACGCCACAGTATAGGAGGAAGGGGGTCGGGGACCTCCGACCGGGGGGTCACCGCAGGCTCATCCCAGCACCGGCAGGCAGCCCGGCCGGCAGGTGATGGTGAGGGGAACCTCGCCGAGTTCCTCGCCGTCGGCCATCGCGAACAGGCCGTCGCCGTCGACCCGCACCTCGTGGGCGGTGAGCCGCTCGACAGCGGGATCCCGGACGAATGCGCCGTTGTACATGGCGGGGAGCAGCCGCAACAAGGTGGCACGGCTCACCGGGTGGATGATCGTCAGGTCGAGGGCCCCGTCGTCGACGCGGGCGTCGGGGCAGATCCGCATGCCGCCGCCGAACACCCCGGCGTTCCCGACGGCGATCAGCATCGCGGGCAGGTCCAGCGGTTCCCCGTCGACCGTGAGCCGGTAGGTCAGGGGCTCGAACATCGACAGTTCCTTGATCGCGGCCCAGCCGTAGGCGAGGCTTCCCAACCGTGCGGGCATGGCGTTGGCGCGCCGGTTGACCCGGGCGTCGTACCCGGTCGAGACGACCGACCCGACGAAGCGCCGTTCGGCTCCCCCTACCAGATCACCTGTCACCTGGGCCAGGTCGACCCGCCGCAGCGTGCCGTCGAGCAGGGCCCTGATCGCGCGGGACGGGCTGGTCGGCAGGCCTGCCCCCCGGCAGAAGTCGTTGCCGGTGCCCGCGGGAATGATCCCCAGCGCGACGTCGGTGTCGGCGCAGGCGTTGACGCCGAGGTGGGCCATGCCGTCGCCGCCCATGACCAGCAGCACGTCCCCCGGTTCACCTGGGGACGCGGGCCGCGCGCGGTCGACGGCCTGGATGCAGCGCAGCCTGGCGTCGGCGAAGCTGGTCGTCCGATGCACACGCAGGTGCGCCTCGGGCAGCGCGCTGAGCAGATCGGCGCACACCCGCGGCAGCAGCCGCCCGGCCCGTCCATGTCCGCTCGCCGGGTTGACGACCAGGGTCAGGGTGCGTCCGTCATAACGGAACTCGGTGCCCACGATCGTCGTGTCGCGATCGGACAGGATCAGTCGACAAGCGCGAGGTCGCTGGCGGCCGCCTTGCGTGCGTCATGACGGCGGCTGATCACTTCGGCGACGTAGTAGAGCAGCGCCATCGGCAGGGCCAGCGCGGTCATCGAGAAGGGGTCGGTCGACGGCGTGACCACCGCGGCGAAGACGAGGCACAAGAAGATGCCGAACTTGCGGAACCGCCTCAGCTGCTCACCGGTGATCACGCCGAACAGGTTCAGCATCACGAGCACCACCGGTAACAGGAAGCTGAAGCCGAACAGCAGGACGATCTTCATCTCGGTCGCCAGGAAGTTGTTGGCCTCGAGCAGGGACAGGGCATTCGAGTCGTGGGGCACGAAGCTCAGCATGAACTGGTATCCGCGAGGCATGATGAAGTAGCCGACCGCGACACCGGTGAGGAACAGCGGCATGGCGCTGGCCAGGAATGTCAGCGCCCACCGACGCTCCTTGGCGTAGAGACCCGGCATGATGAAGGCCCAGAACTGGTAGAGCCACACCGGGCAGCTGATGATCAGGCCGGCGATCACCGACACCTCGAGGCGCAGCAGCAGCGGTGAGGCGATGCCCTCGTAGCTCACCTTGATCGGCAGGTCCGGCCGGGTTCTCTGGATCGCCGTGACCGCTTGGTCGAGCGGCCACATGACGACACCGAACAGGTCCTGGAAGAAATACCACGCGACGAACGCGACGATGATCATCGCCGCGACCGAAACGATCAGGCGATACCTGAACTCGCGCAGGTGGTCGACCAGCGCCATCCGACCGTCCTCGGCAGGCTTGGGGGGCTTCAGCCAGGACAGGTCGATGCGACGGGGTTTGGCCATCAAGGACATGGGATGCGCGGAGGTTCGGAGTGGGGCTCAGGCGGTTTCGGTCTTCTGGTCGGCCTCTTGCGGAACGCTGGGGGCCTCCTGGGAAGCAGGGGCGACCGGAGTCGGGCTCAGCTGCTTCTTGTCACTGTCACGCAGCGAGCCGGTCTCTTCCTTGAACTCCCGGATCGCCCGGCCCGCGCCCTTGCCGATACCCGCAAGACGAGTACCGCCGAACAGCAGAACGGCGACGACCAGGAGGATCAGCCAGTCGTAGGTGCCTCCGAGCAGTTCCAAGGGGTGCAGGCTCAGCCCCACGACGACGTGCGACAACATGTTGATTCCTTCCTCTCACAGACGGTGACGTCCATGAGATCTCACACCCTGTGGGCGGGGATGTCCACCGGGCGGGGATCGGCGCGCAGGACGCGCCACGTTCAACAATAGCCAACGCCCGGCTGGCCACAAGAAACGCCCCGGCCTCAGCCCACCCGGCCGGCATCGGAGGGGTCGACGTGGGAGGGGTCCGCATGGACCCGGTCACCCGGCGCGAGCAGGGCGAGAGCCTCGCGGGCACGCTCGACGGCGTCCCGGCCTGCTCCCCCGGGGGAAACGACCCGCACATCGTCGCCGAGACGCAGCAGCAGGGAGGTGAGCCAGCGCGGGTCTGCGACGGGGAACGTGGCCGATTCCCACCCGTCGGGAACCACGACGTCGCCGGGCGTGTCGACCATCGGGTAGTACTCGGTGATCCATCGGGCCGAGGGACGAAGCGCCAGGGTGGCGGTGTTGTCGCCCCGCCGATCGTCGAACCACTCCCGCACCGGCGCCGGGGGCGCGCCATGGTCGGTGGCCGGCTCCCCTGCCCGCTCGACGGTGACGATCCGGTCCAGTCGATAGGTGCGCCACGCCTGCCGGTCGAGGCTGAACGCCTGAAGGTAGGCGGCGCCGTCGCGCAGGTCGATGCGCACCGGGTCGACCACCGGTGTCGTCGTCCGTCCCCGGACGAGCCCGTCGTACGTCAGCCGCACGCGCACACCCTGGGAGATCGCCGAGGCCAGCACGTCGCGCACCGGGCCGGCGCCGCCCTCGACCCGGATCGCCACCCGGCGGGTGTCCGCGGTGTCGGCGAGCGCCTCGAGCTTGGTGAGCGCGCTGCGGACGGCGTCGGCGGAATCACCGGCGGCCATCTCGGCGACGACCCGTAGGGCCACGACGAGGCTCATCACCTCATCGCGGGTGAACCGCATGGGGCGGGAGAGAAAATCTGCGTTGCTCAGCACGATCCGACCGGCGCCCTCGACGGCGTCCATGTCGATCTCGATGAGGTCGTCGGGAAGCCCGCCGGGCAGGCCGCACATCCAGGCGATCCGCAGGTCCCGCACGATCTGGGCGGGGCTGACACCGAAGGCGGCGGCCGCCTCGTCGACGCCGATGCCCGGATGTCCCTGCAGGTAGGGGATGAGCGACAGCAGGCGTCCGACCTGGTCCTGGGAGGTGCTCATGCCCCCGCCACCGCCCCGTCGTCGTGGGCGGCCAGCACGCCGCGCAGCCTGGCGATCACCGCGTCACGCAACTGCGGCGGCTCGACCGGCAGCACGTCGGGAGCCGCCGAGCAGATGTCACCGACGAGATCGCCCTGGTGGGCGTAGGGCACCTCATAGGCAGCGTAACCCGAGGGCAACCCGGCCGGAGTGTCGACGAGGACGCCGCGGCGGCGCAACTGCGGCGCGAAATCCCCCCGGATGCCGACGATCGCGGTCGCGTCGGGCTCCCCCGGCTCAAGACTGCGCGCCAGGGCCGCGAGATCGAGGTCGGCCGGGACGACGTAGCTGTCGGGTTCGGCGCCCACCACGGGCACATCGGTGACACGGGAGATCTTGAACATCCGGGGTTCGTCGATCGCGACGTCGAGTCCCAGCACGTACCAGCGCCCCTTGCGCCAGGTGACACTCCAGGGCTCGATCTCGCGCCGCCGCCCGCCCCGGTATCCGAAGCTCACCCGTCGGCGTTCGAGGGTGGCGGACCAGATGAGGTCGAAGGCCGGCTCATCGGCCGTGATCGACGGTTCGATCGCCGCGAGCCGGGTGACGTCGGGTTCCACGCCGGCCGCCCGCAGCTTCGCCAGGGCCGACGCCGTGGCCGAGGCGGCGCTCGCCTCGTGCCAGACGCGGGTGGCCGCGCCGAGAGCGCTCAATTCGTCGGGCGTGAAGCTCACCGGGGGCAGTTCGAAGCTGCCTCGCGCGATCCGGTAGCCCACCTCGTCATCGAAGAACCGGTCGTTGGTGCCTGTCTCGATCGGCACGCCCATCGCGCGAAGATCGTCCTTGTCGCGCTCGAAGGTGCGCTCGAACGCCGCGTCGCTGAGATCGTGGTAGCCCTCCACGGCCCGGCGGATCCGCTCCCGTGACAGGTACGGCCTCGTGGCCAGCAGACAGATCGTGAGGTTCAGCAGGCGTTCGCTCTTGCGCGCTGCCATCTCCCACCTCCCGTCACCGGACCGACGACGCTGCGAGGCTACCAACACCGGTGGCCCGTCGCCGCCCGGCACGCAGGTATCGTGCGGCACGTGACGTCGAGCGGTTCGGGGCGCTTCGCGCCCAGTCCCACCTCCGACCTGCACGTCGGCAACCTGCGCACGGCACTGCTCGCGTGGCTGTTCGCCCGGCGTGCGGGCCTGGGCTTCCTCGTGCGGATCGAGGATCTGGACCCGCAGAGGGTGGCTGCCGCCCCGGGCGTCGCCCGCCGTCACCTGGTCGATCTGGCCTCGATCGGCCTCGACTGGGACGCCGAGCCGGTGCGCCAGTCCGAGCGCTGGGAGATGTACCGCGGGGCCCTCGCCCGGCTGGACACCTACCCGTGTTTCTGCAGCCGCCGCGACGTGGCCGAGGCGTCGCAGGCGCCCCATGCCTCGCAGGGCAGCGGCTGGCGCCCCTACCCGGGCACGTGTTCACGGCTCTCGAGCGCCCAGCGCGCGGAACGGGCGCTGACCCGGCCCGCCGCCCTGAGGGTTCGCGCGAACGGCGTCCGGCACACCGTGCGCGACGCGCACACCGGCGCGATCACCGGACTCGTCGACGACTTCGTGCTGATGCGCAGCGATGGCACCCCGTCGTACAACCTCGCCTCGGTCGTTGACGACGGGGTGCAGGGGGTGACGCAGGTGACCCGCGGCGCCGACCTGCTCGACTCGGCACCGCGCCAGGCGTGGTTGGCACGGCAGTTGGGCTTCGGCCAGCCCGACTATGTGCACGTCGGGCTGGCGGTCGGCCACTCCGGGCAGCGGTTGGCCAAGCGTGACGGCGCCGTGACGCTTGGGCAACTTGCCGCCACGGGAAGCGATACCGCGGCGGTGGTGGCCCAGCTGTTCAGCACCGCGGGGCTCCCGCCGCACGGATCGGCATCGGGGATGCTGGCCGACGTGCTGGCGGGCCGGGTCGATCTCGAACGGGCCGGGATCTGGGAGTCATGGACCTGGCCTCCCGCCGGGGCCTGACCCGGGCTCCCGCCCCGGCACCAATCACTGGTAGGCGTAGAGCACGTCGATGACGAACACGAGCGTACTGTCGGCCGAGATGCTCGGCGTCGCCCGCCCGTTCGGGTAGGCGTCGGCCGGCGGGGCGACGATCATCACCCGACTGCCGACGGTCTGCCCGACGAGCCCCTTCTGCCACGCGGACAGCAGTGTGCCGAGCGACCCTCCCTCGGGAGCGCCCTCGTAGTCGGAGGCCACCAGCTTGCCGGTCTTCCAGTCGTACATCCGGTAGTGCGCGAGGATGTTGTCGCCCGCTGTCACCTTCGGACCGTCGCCCTTGATGAGTGTCTGCACCACGAGCTTGGTGGGAGGCGTGCTGGTCGTGTCGATGGTGACGCTCGGGTAGCCCTTCGAGTCGAGGGTGACCTTCGGCAGGCCGGCGGGGGGTGTGACGGTGGTCCCGCTCGCCTGGGTGCGGCTGACGCCGAGCACGTCGACCACGAACACCAGAGTGTCCCCGACCTGGATGGTCCCGGAACCACCCGCCGAGTCGTAGGCGTCCTTGGAGTTGATGACCATCAGCACCCGGTCACCGACCTTCTTGCCGACGATCGAGGTGGTGAAGCCCGGGATGAGCCCGGTCACGGGGGCGGTCAGGGGGGTCGACCCGAACGACGACTGGATCGACTTGCCGGTCGTGGCGTCGATGAGATCGTAGTTGAAGGTCACATACGAGGCCTTCTCGACCGTCGCCCCCGTGCCCTTGACGAGCACCTTCGACTGGGTCTTGGTGATCGCGAACGGGTAGGGGCCCTTCACCGTCGGCTGCTTCCCGAAGGCCCCAGTGACCGTGACCGCGTCGATGTTGCTCACGGACTTCTTCTTGACGGTCGGAGTGGCCGAGGGGCTCGGAGTTGCCGAGGCGGGCACCGACGAGGACGCCGCGTTGAGCGATGGGCTGCTCGAAACCGAGGGGCTGCTCGTCGAGCTGGACGAACCTCCGCAGGCGGTGACCACGGCCAGGCTGGTCACGGCGGCGGAGGCGAGGAGCACGCGGGCGGGAAGGGTGCGCAGTTTCACCAGTGCAGGTTACCCGACCCAGGGCATGGAGCCACGACGGCGTCCGGGAGCTACTGCGCCGCGGTGAACGGCCGGGCCATCCGCGGCTCCAGTGCCATCCGGTCGATGAGGGCGTCAACCCGGGGATCGCTGCTTGTCAACGGGTCGGGACAGCTGAGCATGCCGTCGGCCAGGTCGTGCACCGTGAACGTCATCCAGTCGACGGTGTAGGTGCGTCGGCTTGCCTGAGCGGCCGCGATGAAACGCCCCCGCAGAGCGGCGCGCGTGTCGGCGGGCGGCGTCTCAACCGCACGGCGAATCTCCTCGTCGTCGACGACCCGGCGCATCGTGCCGTGCTCCTCCGCCAGCCGGAACAACCCTTGTCCAGGTCGGATGTCGTGCCAGGCGAGGTCGAGCTGGGCGAGGCGCGCGTCGTCGTGCCCGTGCCGGGCGGTCCAGGCACGGAGCATGCGGTACTTGGCCACCCAGTCGATCTCCCCCTCGATGAGGTCGAGCCGGTCGTCGGCGATCGCGTCGAGCACGCGTCCCCAGGTGGTGTGCGCGTCACGGAGTTCGTCGGTATCGGCGTACTCCTCCACCCGCCTCCAGATCTGCCGCTGCAGGTCGACCGGCGGCAGTCTGCTGCCGTCACGAAGCTCGAGCGGCGTGCGCCCCAGCAGGTCGCGGCTGGCGGAACGGATCGCCCCCGTGGGGTCGTCGAGGTCGAGCGCGTCGAACCCGACGCCGTCCTCGATGGCCCGGAGCACCAGCTCGGTGCTCCCGATCCGCACCAGCAGCGTGGCCTGGGACAGGGTCGAGTCGCCCACGACCACATGAAGTCGCCGGTGCCGGGTGGGGTCGGCGTGCGGCTCGTCGCGGGTGTTGATGAACGGACGCGACCGGGTGGTCGAGGACGCCACAGGGTCCCACGTGTGCTCGGCCCGCTGGCTCAGCTCGAACCACGAGTCGCGGGGACCGCGCACCCACCGGCCGGCCCCGCAGATCAACTGCCGGGTGGCGAGGAACGGGGTGAGCGCGCGGGCCACCTGGTCGTAGTCGAGGCTCCGCCCGATCTGGTAGTTCTCGTGGCTGCCGTAGGCGTTGCCGTGCGAGTCCAGGTTGTTCTTCAGGATCGTGATCCGCGCGGGCACCCCCTGCTCGTCGAGTTGATGCAGCGCGGTGTCAGCGAGCCTGTTGACGATGGCGTCCCCGGCCCGGTCGTGGGCGATGAGATCGCGGATCGTTCGGCATTCGGGGGTCGCGTACTCAGGGTGGGAGCCGACGTCGAGGTAGAGCCGGCCGCCGTTGCGAAGGAACACGTTGGTCGCCGCGTTGGCCTCGACGACCGGCGCGAACAACTGCCGGGCGGCCTCGTCGCTGCCGACCCGGCGCCAGCCGTGACCCCCGTCGATCCTCAGGTTGAGGCCGTACTCCGTCTCGATCCCCCGAACCCGAGGAGACATGTCACATATCCACGAGGTCGAGCAGCGCTCCGAGTTCGTCGCGGGTCAGTTCACGGGACGCACCGACGGCCAGCTGTCCGGCGCCGCGGTCGATGAGCCGCACCGGGCCGATGGCCGTTCGGCTCAACCGACGCACCGGGTGCCCGACCGAGTCCATCATGCGGCGCACGATCCGGTTGCGTCCCTCATGCAGGGTGATCGCGAGCAGGCTGCGGGTCTCGGTCCGCTGCACGAGCTTCACGTTGTCGGGCCGCACCGGTCCGTCGTCGAGGGTGACGCCCTTCTCGAGCCGCCGGAGGACCGTGTTGTCGAGCATGCCCTCGACCTCTGCCAGGTAGGTCTTCGGCACCTGGTAGCTGGGGTGGGCCATCCGATGGGCGAACTCGCCGTCGTTGGTCAGCAGGATCAGGCCCTCGGTGTCGGTGTCGAGCCGCCCGACGTGGAACAACCTCAGCTTGGTGCGGGGCAGGTAGTCGCTCAGGGTCGGACGCCCCTCGGGGTCGTCCATGGTCGAGACGACACCCCGTGGCTTGTTCAGCACGAGGTACATGTGCCGCCGTGGGGGCGTGATGCGGGCACCGTCGACGCGGATGCGGTCGGACTCCGGGTCCACCCGGCGTCCCATCTCGGTGACGATCCGGCCGTTCACCTCGACGCGTCCCTCAGCGATGAGCTGCTCGCTGGCTCGACGGGAGGCGATCCCGGCGGCGGCGATCACCTTCTGCAGTCGTACGCCGTCCGGCTCGGGCTCGGTGCTCATGTCATTCCTCCAGCTCGTCATGGTCATCGGAGCGGCCATGGTCGGACCCATTGTCGCCCGTGGGTGCCGGTGGTTCCGAATCGCCCGGGCGCCCGGCCTCGGGAAGGGAGGCTGCGAGCGCGGACAGTTCCTCCTCGAGCTGGGCGGCGTCCGGCAGCAGCGGGGCGATCGGCGGGAGGTCGTCGAGCCGGGCCAGGCCGAGCCGTTCGAGGAAGTAGGTGGTCGTGCCGAGGTGCACCGCACCGGTCTCGTCGTCGTGGCCGACCTCCGCGATGAGGTCGCGGGCGAGCAGGGTGCGCACCACACCGTCGACGTTGACTCCGCGCACCGCCGACACCCGGGACCGGGAGATCGGTTGCAGATAGGCGATCACCGCGAGCGTCTCCAGGGCGGCCTGGGACAGCCGTGACGACAACCCGCTCACCACCCACCGGGCGATGAGGTCGCCATGCTCGGGGCGCGTGTAGTAGCGCCAGCCCCCTGCGACGTGGCGCAGCTCGAAACCGCGTCCGGTGCGGTCGTAGAAGCCTGCCAGCCCGGTCAGGCACTCCTCGACGACCACAACGGGCGCACCCACGGCATCGGCCAGTTCCTCGACGGGCATCGGCTCGTCGGCCCTGAGCAGCAACGCCTCCACGGCGCCGCCGATGTCGTCGGACGTGGTCACCCGATCGGACGCGGCGTCCCTCGGCGGGACGGGTGCTTGCTCGCTCATGACTCTGCTCCCTCGTCGGTCTGCTCATTGGTCGTGGCGCCGGATCCGTCGCCATCCAGGGCGGCGCCGGTGTAGTCGTCGATGACGCGCACGTCGGCGGACTCGTCACCGCTCCACCGCACGCTCAGGTCGGCGAGCGGGGCCATCTGCTCGAAGGTGACCGCCCGCGAGCGGAACAGCTCGAGCAGCGCCAGGAACCGGGCGATGGTCGTCAGCCTGTCGGCGTCACCGACCAGCGCCCGGAACGTCATCGTCCCCGCCCTGCGCAGCCGCTCGACGATGAGCGCCGCCTGCTCAGGGACGCTGACACTCGGGGCGTGCAGGTGCTCGAGGGACACCTCGGCCGCGGGCGCCGGGGTGAGGGCGCGGGCGGCCAGACGGGCGAGGCCCTCGGCCCCGATGGGGATCCGCACCTCGGGCATCAGCGCCGCGAACCGCGGCTCCAGGCCACCCGGGCGCGGGTGGCGGCGCTGCTCGGCCGTGAGGCGTTCGGCCAGCCACGCCGCCATCAGCTTGAAGGCGCGGTACTGCAGCAGCCGCGCGAACAAGAGGTCCCGGGCCTCGAGCAGCGCGAGATCCTCCGGATCCTCGACCTCACCCGACGGCAGCAGCCGGGCGGCCTTGAGGTCGAGCAGGGTCGCGGCGACCACGAGGAAGTTGCTGGTCACCTCCAGGTCCCAGACGGCCCCACCGGCCTTCACGTGGGCGATGAATGCGTCGGTGACCCTCGACAGCGCCACCTCGGTGACATCGAGCTTGTGCCTGGCGATGAGCTGCAGCAGCAGGTCGAAGGGCCCCTCGAAGTTGTCGAGCCGCACGTGGAACCCCGGGTGGGCGACGCCGGCGTCCTCGGGGACCGCCGACGGCTGGGCGGTCACGTCGGGCGCAGCCGCTCGATGAGGGCGGAGGCGTCCCCGTGCTCGGACAGGTCGGCGACCGCCATCGCGATGGCCGCCCGGACGATCCGGCCGCGGTCGACGCCGACGGCGTGGTCGCGGCGCAGCGCGAGACGGGCCTCCTCGAGGGCCATGAGTTCGTCGGTGCTCACGTAGACGGTGATCTTCTCGTCGTGGCGTACCCGCCCGCTGGCCTCCCCCGCACTGGTCCGAGACCTGCGGGAGGCGCGCCGGGACTCGGGACGCTCACCGACGGTCTGCTCGGCACCGTGCACGGGTGCCGCCTCCTCCGGGTGGCCCTCGGGGTTCTGGGTCGTCCGGAACAGTTCCGAGGCGCCCGGCAGGCTCACGCGCCGGGACACCGGGCCAGAACCTCTCGAGCGAGGGCCCGGTACGCGGTGGCACCGGGCGAGTTGGGCGAATAGGTGGTGATGGGCTCACCCGCGACGGTCGTTTCCGGGAACTTGATCGTGCGCCGGATGACGGTGTGGAACACGGTCTCGCCGAACGCCTGGACGACCCGTTCGAGCACCTCCCGGCTGTGCAGGGTGCGCGCGTCGTACATGGTTCCGAGGATGCCGAGGATCTCGAGGTTCGGGTTGAGGCGGTCCTGCACCTTGCCGATCGTGTCGGTGAGCAGCGCGACGCCACGCAGCGCGAAGAACTCGCATTCGAGCGGGATGATCACCTTGTCGGACGCCGTCAGCGCGTTGACCGTCAGCAGCCCGAGGGAGGGTGCGCAGTCGATGAGGATGATGTCGTAGCGGTCGCGCGCCTTGTCGAGCACCCGCAGCAGGGTCTGTTCGCGGGCCACTTCGCTCACCAGTTGCACCTCGGCGGCCGACAGGTCGATGTTGCTCGGCAGAATGTCGAGGCCCTCGACATTGGTGGGCGCGATCACGTCGTCAAGGGTGTACTGCCTGCTCAGCAGCAGGTTGTAGATGCTCTTCTCGAGGGTGTGCGGGTTGACGCCCAATCCCACCGACAGCGAGCCCTGCGGATCGAAGTCGACGAGCAGCACGCGACGTCCGGTCTCGACGAGCGCCGCCCCGAGGTTGATCGCGGTGGTGGTCTTGCCGACGCCGCCCTTCTGGTTGGTCATCGCGATGATCAGGGCGATCTTGGGTCCCGCCTGCGGAGGTTGCGGGTCGGGCAGGTCCGGCAGTGGGCGCCCCGTGGGACCGATCCCGTCGGGCGCCTGCCCGGGGCCGGGAAGCCCGGTTCGTGCGGGCACCTCGAACAGGGCGGGGTCACCACCGATGCGCGGGATGTCAGCTCGAGTGTCCACAGATCCTCCTTGCCGTCGGAACGGTCGCCGTGATCGACGCCGATTTGTCGACTTTGCGGCCGTTGGCCGTAGTCTATGTGCCCCGGGCCCGGGGATGCGCCGCCCGGTACACCTCGCGCAGGTGATCGACCGTCACCAGCGTGTAGATCTGGGTGGTGGTCACCGACGCGTGCCCCAGCAGTTCCTGGACGACGCGCACGTCAGCCCCGCCTTCGAGCAGGTGCGTGGCGTAGCTGTGCCGCAGGCTGTGGGGGCCGATGTGAGCGATCCCGGCCCGGTCGCCGGCGGCCCTGATGATGCCCCATGCGCTCTGCCGGGACAACCGCTCCCCGAAGCTGTTGAGCAGCAGGGCGGGGCTCGCGACCCGTGCGCGTCCCGCCCGAGCCGGCCTCCCCCGCACCAGCCACGCATCGACCGCGGAGCGGGCGAAACTGCCGAGCGGCACCAGCCGCTCCTTGCTGCCCTTGCCCAGCAGCCGCAGCGCGGCGTCGTCATCGGCCAGAACCCGCACGACGTCGTCGACGTCGAGCCCACACACCTCGGAGATCCGCGCGCCGGTGCCGTACAGGAGTTCCAGCAGGGCGGATTCGAGCAGCCCGTCGACGGTGCTGCGGTCGCATCCGTCGAGCAGCGCCTGCACCTCGGCGAGAGCGAGTGCCTTGGGGAGGCGCCGCCCGAGGTGCGGCGGGCTCACCCGGGCCGCCGGGTCGGTGTCGGTCATCCCGTCGGCGTGGGCGAAGCGGTGCAGGCTGCGAACGGCGGCGATGCACCGGGCGACGCTGGACGCGGCGAGCGGCGGCCGGCCGGCGTCCCCCTCGGCGAGTTCCCGCTGGAAGGCCGTCACGTCGTGGCTGGTGACCTCGGCGAGGTCGGTGATCCCGCGGCCGGCGAGCCAGTCGACGTACCTGTGCGCATCGCGGCGGTAGGCCGCGATGGTGTTGGCCGAGCGGCCCTGCTCGATCGCCAGGTGCGCGAGCCACCCGTCGACGAGCGGCTGGAGTTCAGCCATCGAGCCCGGCGAGCTCCCGGTTGCGCCGTTCCCACACATCGCGGGCCGGCCAGGGGGCATCGGCGGGACGCAGCGCATCGAGACGACCCGTGGCCTCCGCGGCCTGCAGCGCCAGGACGCCCGACACCATGCTGGGTGACTGGACGTGTCCGGCGAACACGGCGTCGACGAGGTCACCCAACTCGACCCAGCCGAGGTCCATGTGGGCCTCCTCGTGTTCGGCCTCGAACCCGTCGGGACGCGCGGCCCGGTGGAGTCCGCGGGCGAGATAGATACGGATGCTCTCGGCCACGCCACCGGGGGTGGTGAAGATGTCGACCAGCACCCGCCAGTCGTCGGCGCGCAGCATCGCCTCCTCGGCGAGTTCACGCTGGGCGGCGACCAGCCAGTCTTCGTCGTCCATGTCGAGCAGGCCCGCGGGCGGTTCGATGAGCCTCATGGCGACCGGATGACGATACTGGTGGATCACCGCGACGCGGTGGTCGTCACGCAGGGCGATGACGGCGACGGCTCCTGGGTGGGTGGCCCACTGCCGGGTGAACCGCACGCCGTCGGGGGCCTCGATGAGATCCTCGACGAAGTCGGAGACCCGCCCGCGGGCGATTACTCGGTGATCGACGATCCGCCAGCTCTCCGGGCGATCGTAGGGGTCGATGTCTGGCCTGGTCACCGGCCCGTCACTCCTCGACCGGAAGCCGACCATCGAGCTTGCGCCTCAGCGCGGCCTCGATGAGTCCCGCGAACAGCGGGTGCGGGCGGGTCGGGCGCGACTTGAGCTCCGGGTGCGCCTGGGTGCCGACGAAGAACGGGTGCACCGAGGTGGGCAGTTCGATGAACTCGACCAGGCCGCGGTCGGGCGAGGTGCCGCTGATGACCAAGCCGGCCTTCTCGAGCCGCTCGCGGTAGGCGTGGTTCACCTCGTAGCGGTGACGGTGGCGCTCCTCGACCTTCACCTTGCCGTACAGCTTGTGTACGAGCGTGCCGCGCACGAGTTCGTGCGGATACGATCCCAGCCGCATCGAGCCGCCCAGATCGCCCCCGCCGTCGACGATGTGTTCCTGTTCGGCCATCGTCGCGATCACCGGATTGGCGCAACCCGGGCTGAACTCGCTCGAGTCGGCGTCCTCGATGCCGGCGAGGTCACGGGCCACCTCGATCACCATGCACTGCAGCCCGAGACACAGCCCGAGGATCGGCACAAAGTTCTCGCGGGCGTATCGGATCGCACCGACCTTGCCCTCGACCCCACGGATCCCGAACCCGCCGGGCACGCAGATACCGTCGACACCGGCGAGGGCCTGCCGCGCCCCCTCGGGCGTGTCGCACTCATCCGAGGCGACCCAGCGGATGTTCACCTTCGCCCAGTTGGCGAATCCCCCGGCGCGCAACGCCTCGGTGACCGACAGGTAGGCGTCGGGGAGGTCGATGTACTTGCCGACGAGGGCGATCGTCACGTCCTCCTTCGGGTATTGCACCCGCTCGAGAAGGTCGTTCCACATGGTCCAGTCGACGTCGCGGAAGCGCAGGTTCAACCGGCGCACCACGTAGGCGTCCAGGCCCTCGGCGTGCAGCATCTTCGGGATCGCGTAGATCGACTGCGCATCGATGCAGGAGACCACGGCCTCCTCGTCGACGTCGCACATGAGGGCGATCTTGCCCTTGATCCCCGACGGCAGGTCGCGCGCCGACCGGCACACGATCGCGTCGGGCTGGATACCGACCTGGCGCAGCGCGGCGACGCTGTGCTGGGTGGGCTTGGTCTTCATCTCGCCGGAGGGCCCGATGTAGGGCACGAGCGACACATGAAGGAAGAAGACGTTCTCGCGGCCGACGTCGTGGCGCACCTGCCGGGCGGCCTCGAGGAAGGGCAGCGACTCGATGT
>DAIESZ010000205.1 GCA_027346035.1 Propionibacteriaceae bacterium | reverse complement strand
CGTTCGAGGCAGATGTTCATGATCGCGCCGTTGCCCGTGAGCCAGCCCGCGGTGGCTGCCAGGCACAGAACGGGCGGCGCCTCGGTGTCGGGGGTGAGCTCAACGACGGATCGCCACAGGGCGAGGTGCTCGGCGGCATCGGCCCGGGTGATGAGCATCCAGGCGGCGTCGCGCGCAGCGATGTCCTGTACCAGCACGGCCAGCTCGAGCCGCTCGTCGTCGTGCAGGCCGGATTGCGCGTCGGTGGCCACCGCGTGCCGGATGAGATCGCCCACGCGGGCCATCCGGGCACTCCGATCGAGACGGATGACCTCGTCGTACAGCGCCTCGAGGCGGGCGTCGGACCGCGCGAGCACCGCCGTGTCGGGGCCCGCGAAGGCACGCTCGAGGGCCGACCGGTCGGGCAACAACCCGTCTGCGAGCCGGGGCACCGTGCGAGCGATCGCGCGCAGATCATTCGCCGACATCCGACCGCCGGCGCCACTGTGATTCCACCATCGACGACCGTCGGTGCCGAGCCGGTCGAGGACCGCCTCGGGAGCGAACAGCATCGCGCACAGGTCGACGGCCTCATCGGCCTGTGCGCGGGGTCCGTACCCGATGAGCAGCACCCGGTGGTCGGGGTAGCGCAGGATCAGCGGTCGGATCACCTCGGACAGCTCTGCCGGGCTGCAGTCGAGGTCGGCGCGCGCGGTCACCTCGACCCGGCCCTCGACCAGCACGACGACCACGATCGAACGGTCGGGCCAGAATCCCAGCAGATGCGGCGCGACGAGGATCATCTCGTCGGCACGTGTCACGTGCAGCGTGGTGGGGGTGTCCGGCTCGGGCAGGTCACGGGTGGGCAGTCGCTTGGCGAGGGAGGCTCTCTGGGTGATCACATCGGAATTGTGTGGACGCCGGCGTCCCACTGCCCGGCGGGTGTCGCCCGCTGTGGATATCCGACCGATCATGGTGATTCTGTGGACGACCGGCGTCCGGGCGGCCGAGCTATTGTGGCACCACCATGAGCACTCCGCCGACCGGGTCGCAGCCGCCGCCATGGCCACCTCCCTCCCCGGGGTACCGGCCGGGATACCAGCCACCACCACCCGCCCCCTGGACCGAGCAGTGGTCCGAGGGTGCCGGTTCACCCGGGTGGAGTTCGCCGACCCCCTCCTCACCGGCCTTCTTCCCGCCCGGTGAGCCTGGGCGCGACCCGCGCGCACCGATGGGTGGGCATGTGCCGCCCGCCGTGGCCATCGACCAGTTCCAGCCGGCCTCGAGCCGCCGACCGGCCATCGTCACTGTCGTTGTCCTGGTCGCGGTCGCCCTGACGGTGTGGCTCGGGTTCCGGGCCACGCATCAGGATCCCCCCATCCCCTCGGCGGCGCCGTCCCCGACCGCGCCCGCGGCGACCCACGCGGCCACCAGCCAGAACTCCGACTCCATCCCCTTCGTCAACACGTTCGACAACGCCCAGGGGGTATGGACGATCGACAAGGTGTCGTGGTCGGGACCTCGGGTCGTGTTGACGATGACGATCAGCGTGTCCCAGGGCCAGCAGCTTCTCGGATTCTTCGCGTTCACGAACAACGACACGTCGCAGGCCTACGAGGCGCAGCCGACCGGGGCGCCCGACGACCTCGTCGGCCGGGTGGTGCGCGCGGGCCAGAAGATCACCGGAACCGTCACCTTCGCGATGCCCGACGCCGAAAGCACGGTCTTCCTCGTCGACTCGAGCGGACGTCAGGTGACGGCGCTGCTCATCTCCGCCTGAACCCGGGAAACCCGCTCGATCACGTCGAGCAGGTCGAGGATCCGGTCGCGGAGAACCGCCGCGCGCGCGGCGAGGTCCCGCTGCTGGGCGACGTAGTCGGCGCGACCGGCCACCGTTTCGACCGGAACCGGGGAGTAGCCGAGGCCACGCAGGTCGTAGGCGCTTGCCCGCATGTCGAGTACCCGGACGTCCCGGGCGAGCTCGTAGCTGTCGAGCAGCAGTTCGGGAGGGGTGAGCGGCAGCAGCTTGCCGGCCCACTTGTAGAGATCCATGTTCGCGTGCAGGCATCCGCCCTGGTCATGGTCCTCCTGGTCGCCGCGGGACAGCTGCACCGTGTTGCGGGGGGCGGCGTCGGGGGTGAAGAAGCGGAACGCGTCGAAGTGGCTGCACCGCAGCCCCACCCGGTCGACCACCTCGCGCACCTCGTCCGGCGCGAGTCGCAGGGGCAGGGGGGCGTGCCGGGCCTGATCCGCCCGCAACCCGTAGACCATCGCCCACTCGTGCATGCCGAAGCAGCCGAAGGACGCCGGTCGGGCGCGCTCGGCGGTGAGCAGCCGGCGCACCCACGCGATCGTGTGGGCCCGGCGCGCCGCGATCCCGGCCGCATCGACCTCGACGGCGCCGTCGCGTACCCGATGGTCACGCAGGCCACCGAACTCCTCCGCCGCGTCGGCGAGCACCCGGTGGACGCCCGGATGCCAGCGGATCAGCTGTCCGGGACGCAGGGTGTAGTAGTCGAACAGGAAGTCCTCGACCGGGTGCCGTTCACCGCGGCGACGCCGCTCGAGCACCGGGACGAGCAGCGCCGTGGCCCGCGCGCGGTGATCCGCGCGGAGCTTGTGCCAACCGGGCCGATCCAGCAGTTCCCGCGGATCGTCCGGCGCCCTCATTCGGGGACGATCCTCGGGTAGACCGGCTGCCACATGTTGGCGTACACCGCCTGGATCGGGTTGTCGATGGGCACCTGCGCCAGGCCCTCGCGGATCGCGGCCTCGACGACGGCCACGCCGACCCTGGCCGAGACCGGCCGCAGCTGGCCCACCTCGGGCAGCAGCGAGGCCCCCGGACTCCGATCCGTGACCACCCCGGCGACGGCCCGGGCGGACGCCGCGATCATGAGGTCGCTCACCCGCGAGGCACGACTGGTGATGACACCCAGACCGATGCCCGGGAACACCAGTGCGTTGTTGGCCTGGGCGATGTGATGGGTGACGCCGTTGAAGGAGATCGGCCCGAACGGCGATCCCGTGGCGATGAGCGCCCGGCCCCCCGTCCACCGCAGCAGGTCTGCGGGCAGCGCCTCGATCTTCGACGTCGGGTTCGACAGCGGCATGATCACCGGACGATCGCAGTGCGCCGCCATCTCGGTGATGAGGTCGGGGGTGAAGGAGCCCGGTTGCGCCGACGAGCCGATGAGGATCGTCGGATGCACGTTGCGCACGACGTCGGGCAACTCGATCCGGCCCGGATGGTCGAGCACCCAGTCGGCTGTCTCGTCGGCGGTTCGGGCGTACGGTTCCTGGAAGTCGCGCATCCGGACGCCCTCGCGAAGCAGCCCGCGCGAGCCGAGCCCCCAGAACATCCCGCGGGCACGATCCGGGTCGATGCCCTGGTCGACGAGGATCTCGACCATCAGGTCGGCGATGCCGATCCCCGCGGTACCCGCCCCGTGGATGACGATCCGCTGCTCGTCGAGGCCGGTACCGCTCGCCCTGACGGCGCTGAGGATGGCCGCGACGACGACGGCCGCGGTG
>DAIESZ010000197.1 GCA_027346035.1 Propionibacteriaceae bacterium | reverse complement strand
CGACTCCCCCGGAAACCGGAACGGGAGCGCCGCGCTCCCAGCCTGGACGCGGCCGCTCAGGGGATATCGAGACGCCGCACCCCGACGAGTGCGATGCCCACGAGCACCACGCCGAGCGCCACGAGCAGCGTCCACCCCTGCCAGGGCACCCCGTCGGAGAGTTGGTTGTCGCCGACCGCCCAATAGAACGGCGACAGCCAGCGGATCGCGTGCACCCAGTGCACGGCGGGGGCCAGCGAACTCACGAGGTAGGTGGCGGCCCCGACCCCGGCAGCGATGCCGAGCCCTGCGCCGCGGCTGCCGGTGAGGACGCCGAGCGCCAGGGCGAGCGCCCCGAGGTCGAACCCGAGCAGCGTGAGGCTGATCGTCACCCCCACGAGCGCCGCCCAGTCGGGGTGAAGGTCGTACCGTGGCGCCGTGAGGCTCACCACCAGGGACGCCACCGGCACGGCGAGCGAGACCACGAGCAGCGCGAGCGTCTTCTCGGCGACCAGTCGCCGCCGCGTGTAGGGCTGCGTCGCCACGACCGAGAGCAGTCCGTCGGCCAACTGGCCGGCGATCGCCGACGCGCCGTAGCCGATGGTGAGCAGCAGCACGAGCACCGGGCCGATGTTGGCGTACATGTTGGCGCCGAGCCACCCGGCCGGTGTCGTGATCGAGCCGGTGACCCCGAAGGCTGCCGCCGCAGTCGGATTCGCGGCGATCATCTCGTTGATCGAGGCATCCTGCCGGAACGACGGGTACATGACGATGATGAGGAACAGGTAGAGGGCCGCCCCGAGCGACGTTCCGATGAGCATGCGCCGGCGCAGCCGCAGGTCGAGCATCACGACCGCCAGCCGCACCCGGATCCCCCGCGTCGCTTCAGGCACGATCGTCACCTTCCGCAGCCGAGACGGGGACGCCGTCCGCACCTTGCCGGCCCGAGTAGAGGTTGAGGAACAGTTCGTCGAGATCGGCCGGGCGAGCGGTGATCGTGGTCGGCTCCAGCGGCGCGATGGCCGCGAGCACAGCTGCCGCCGACCCGATGTGGCTGAGACTGATGGTCCGCGGCGTCCGACCGGTGACGGTGACACCGGGAACGGCCGCCACGGAGGCGGCTGAGACATCATGGTCGAAGGTCAACTCGATGCTGCGGGGGGAGCGGGCCCGCAGGCCCTCGACGGTGTCGTTGATGATGATGCGGCCCTCCCGGATGATCGCGAGCCGTTGCACGAGGCGCTGCACCTCGTCGAGATCGTGCGACGAGAGGAACACGGTCCGACCCTCGTCGACCGTCTCGCGCACCAGCGACGCGAACTCGTCCCGCAACAGCGGATCGAGACCGGAGGTCGGTTCATCGAGGATCAGCAGCGCGGGACGGTGCATGAACGCGAGGACGATCCCGATCTTCTGCCGGTTCCCCTTCGACAGGGCCCGCAGCGGGCGGTCGAGTTCGGCACCGAAGCGCTCGACGAGGTGGTCACGGTAGCTGGTGTCGCGCAGCCCGCGCATCGCGGCGAACCGATCGAGCAGATCGGCCCCCGACAGGGCATCGGGCAGGTGGAGTTCACCGGGCAGGTACCCGACCCGGGCGAGCAGGTCGGGGTGGCCGCCCCGCGGGTCGACGCCGAGCACCGACACCCGACCCCCGGTGGGCACATACAGGCCGAGCAGACACCGGATCGTGGTGGACTTGCCGGCCCCGTTCGGACCGAGGAAACCGAAGATGCCGCCCGGTTCGACCTCCAGGTCGACCTCGATGATGCCGCGGCGCGCCCCGAACGACTTGGTGAGCCGCTCGAGCCGGATGACCGGTGTCGCGGGACTCACCGTGGCTGCCGAAGAACCGGGCATGCCCCATCCTCCCGCTCGACGGGCGGCCCGGGTCAAGCACCCCCGCGAAGGCCGCGCGGCGTCCCCGTTTGCCGGAGTCATCTACCATCACTGGGTGACTCAGACGCCACCCCAACTCCCGAGCGCACGGCGCCGCACCCGCCGCCGCTGGATCATCCTCGGGATCTCGATTCCGCTCGTCATCATCGTGGCCGTGGTCGGCTGGGTCGGATGGTCGCTGCAGCATGCGATCAACTCCGCCACCGGCAACAAGGGCGGCTCGATCATCGACGTGCTGCGGCCCAAACCGCTGCAGGGCGAGGCCACCGGCAGCGTGAACGTGCTGCTCGCCGGCAATTCCTTCGACGACCCCGGACACGGAGGTGCGGCACTCACCGACAGCATCATGGTGGCCCATATCGACGTCGCCGCGAAGAAGTTGACGCTCATCAGCATCCCCCGCGACCTCATGGTCAAGTACCAGGGCACGGACATGAAGATCAACGCGGTCTACGTCGTCGCCGGCGAGGGGATCCCCGGGCTGGACGCGTTGGGGTCCGTGGTCGGGCAGGTGACCGGCCTGAAGATCTACCAGCACATGCTCGTCGGCTACACCGCCCTGAAGGACGCCGTCAACGCGGTCGGCGGCATCACCGTCGACATCACGAGCCCCGATCCCCGGGGCATCTACGACCCCAACATGGGTCTGCGACTGGCCAACGGCCCCCAGCAACTCAACGGTGACCAGGTACTTCAGCTCGCCCGCTCGCGCAACGACCCGGTTCCTGGGAAGGTGGCCTACGGCCTGCCCAACGGCGACTTCGACCGACAGGCCAACCAGCGCAAGATCCTCAGCGCGCTCATCGCCAAGGCGAAGGGCAGTGCCGCCCTGGCGAACCCCATCGCCGTCGTCGACATCTTCAACTCCCTCTCGAAGAACCTGCGCACCGATCTCACCGTCGGGCAGATCAGCCGGCTCTACCAGCTCATGCAGGGTTCGACGGCCGGCGTCACCAGCCTGAGCATCCGGGGGGACAGCGCGAAACCGTTGCTGGGCAACTACAACACCTCCTCGCTCGGCGACGCCCTGGTGCCGACCACCAGCTTCTACGACTACTCGGCGATCCGCGCCTACGTCGCGAGCCACCTCGCCGCCTGACCGGCCGGACTCCCACCCGCTGATCCGGCCAGGGGGGTACTGACAGGAACTCCCGGGCCGCTGGGTCGCGCTATAGCGTCGACGCCGTGGACGCCGATGCCCCATCCCCGACTCAGGACGTGGCGTGGATGGACCGGCGTCACCCGGCGAGAGGATCCGACATGAAGCTGCTGCCCAAACGCCCCACCGGCAAGGGCTCCCCGCAGTGGTTCACCGGTGACGTCTACGTCACCGGTCACGCCGACGAGCACGAGGCCCGCACCGGGCTCGCCCGCGTCCGGTTCACCCCCGGCGCGCGCACGGCCTGGCACTCGCACGCGGCCGGGCAACTGCTGCACTGCGTCGACGGCCTCGGCCTCGTGGTCACCCGCGAGAGCGTCATCGTGCTGCGTCCGGGGGACACCGTATGGACCCCGCCCGGCGAGCAGCACTGGCACGGTGCGGTCGACGACTCGTTCATGGGCCACTTCGCCCTCACCGGCAGCCTCGACCCGGGAGCGGAAGGACCGGCGACCACGTGGGGCGACCACGTCGCCGACGCCGACTACGCCGCGGCCTGCGGCCACGCCCACTGACGACTGACACGACCACCGACCACGAAGGACACCCACGATGGAACAGGTACGCCTGGGACGCTCCGGGCTGCGGGTCAGCCGGCTCGCGCTCGGCTGCATGAGCTTCGGCAACACCGCCAGCGGCTTCAACCAATGGTCACTCGACGAGGAGGAGTCACAGCCGTTCTTCCGGCAGGCGGTCGAACTCGGCATCACCTTCTGGGACACCGCGAACGTCTATTCGCTGGGCAGCAGCGAGGAGTTCGTGGGCCGCGCGATCAGCCGGTACTCGCGCCGCGAGGACATCGTGCTCGCCACCAAGGTGCACTTCAGGATGCACGACGGCCCCGGCGGACAGGGACTGTCCCGCAAGGCGATCCTGGAGAACATCGACGCCTCCCTCACCCGGCTGGGCACCCACTACGTGGACCTCTACCAGATCCACCGCTTCGACCCGTTCACCCCGGTCGAAGAGACGATGGAGGCGCTGCACGACGTGGTCAAGGCCGGTAAGGCCCGCTACATCGGCGCATCGGCCATGTGGGCCTGGCAGTTCTCGAAGATGCAGTACACCGCCGACCTGCACGGCTGGACCCGGTTCGTGTCGATGCAGGACGAGTACAACCTGATCATGCGCGAGGAGGAGCGGGAGATGTTCGGCCTGCTCGCCGACCAGGGCGTCGGGTCGATCCCGTTCTCACCACTTGCCAAGGGCCGAGTCGCCCGGCCGTGGGGCGAGCACACCCACCGCATGGACGTGGACCCGGTCGGCCGCCGCTACGACCAGGACGCCGACGCCCCCATCGTGGACGCCGTGGCGGCCGTCGCCGCCGAACGGGGGGTCCCGATGGCGCAGGTCGCCCTCGCCTGGGTGCTCAGGAATCCGGCCGTCACCGCCCCGATCGTCGGGCCGACCAGGCCGCACCACCTCACCGATGCCGTGGCCGCCCTCGACATCACCCTCACCGACGACGAGGTGCGCCGCCTCGAGGACCACTACGCGCCGCACATTCCCCGGTCGTTCTGAGCACCCGGATAAGGGAACCGTGATCCGGACGCGCGGAGTGGTGCGGACCGTCCGGACGCGGGGGCTCGAGGGCTGGCGGGGTGGGCTCGTCGCGACGCGGGGGTGGGGCCGTCGTGACCACGTGGGCCCGCCGGGCGGCGTCCGTGCCCGACGGCGCGCCCGTCCCCGTGCCCGGTCGGAGAGCGGCCCGCGGTCAGGGTCTTTGCGGAACTGTGGAAAAATAACGGGATATGGCCCGCAGACG
>DAIESZ010000192.1 GCA_027346035.1 Propionibacteriaceae bacterium | reverse complement strand
GTGACAACAGTGAGGAGCGGGGCGAGATGGATCGCCGCGAAGTGCGCTTCGAGGTGCACGAGGGTGTCGGATATGTCGAGTTGGGTCGCCCGCGCACCATCAACGCGCTGACGGCGGACATGCTGCTGCAGATCGACCTCGTCCTGTCGGCCTGGGCCACCGATCCCGCGGTCGACCAGGTGCAGCTCACGGGGGTGGGCGAGCGGGGATTCTGTTCGGGTGCCGACGTGCGTCAGCTGCGCGCGCTGGTGCTCACCGATCCCGACCGCGCGGTGCGGTTCTTCGAGCGCGAGTACGCCGTGAACGCCCTCATCGCCGAGTACCCCAAGCCCGTCACCGCGCTCATGCGCGGCATCACCATGGGCGGCGGCCTCGGCCTGGCCCAGCACGCCACCCGGCGCATCGCCACGCCCGACCTGAGGTGGGCGATGCCCGAGACCACGATCGGTTTCTTCCCCGACGTCGGCGTCCTCTACGAGCTGTCGCGCCTGCCCGGCGAGATCGGCACCTACCTCGCGCTCACCGGGGCCAGCATCGATGCGGCGTCCGCGAAGTGGGCGGGTCTCGTCGACGAGATCGACGCCCCCGCGCCCCGCTTCCCCTCGCACTGCGCGCTGTCGGCGTCCCGCTGGTGGATCGACGAGTGCTTCGTCGGCGACGACCCCGGGTTCATCGTGCACCGGCTCGAGACCCACTGGTTCGACCGGGCCCGGGCCACCGGCGCTCTGCTGCGCACCAAGTCGCCGCTGGCGGTCTCGCTCACCCTCGAAGCGATCAGGCGCGCGCGCAGGCTGCACTCGGTGCATGAGGTGCTGGCGCAGGATCTCGCCCTGGCCCGCAACCTGTTGTGGGAGACCGATTTCATCGAGGGCGTGCGCGCGCAGGTGGTCGACAAGGACCGCTCCCCGCAGTGGTGGCACGCCCGGATCGAGGACGTGCCGCGCGACCTCGTGCTCGGCAAGTTCGCCGGCGCACCTCTCGTCGCCCCGGACAAGCACCTCAGCGCGCTCGTGCTAGCCGACGTCGTCGACGACGTAATCGACGACGACTGGCGCATGATCGCTCATCCGCTCCTCGCAGGATGACTCGCGAGCCACCCAGGCGCGGGTGGCCGAGCGCGCCAGCCGTGGCGTGGCGAGGTGGTAGTCGATGCGCCACCCCGAGTCGTTGACGAACGAACTCTCGAACCAGCTCCACCACGAGTAGGGGCCGGGGACGCCGGGATGCAGTCGGCGGACGACGTCGACGAGGGTGCGCGGGGAGATCTGGGCGTCGATCCAGGCCCGCTCCTCGGGGAGGAAGCCCTCGCTGCGCCGCGCCCGCCGCCAGTGGCGCACGTCCAGCTCGGTGTGGGCGATGTTGAAGTCGCCCATGACGAGGAACTGGCGGCCCGCCGCCAGCGCCGCCCGGCGCGAGCGGTGCAACTGGCGGGCGAACCCGGTCATGAACCGCAGCTTCCGCTCGAAGCGGGCCACCCCGTCGGGCCCGTCGTCGGGAACGCCGCCCTTGGGCAGGTAGAGCGAGGCGACCGTAAGCGGCCGGTCGGCGAGGTCGACCTCGATGTAGCGTCCCTCGGTGTCGAAGCGCCGCAGCTCACGGGCGACCGGCACGGGGTGGTCGGGGAGGTGGAGCTGGGCGCCGTGCGGGTCGACGAGGACGACGTCGGTACCCCACGTGCGCACGGCGGCCGGTCTGTGGCGGGTGAGCACGGCGACCCCGTTGCGCCCGGCCCTCGCGCCCGAGTCGTAGGCCGCCCAGTAGCCCTGGAAGGCCTCGGGCGGGAGCGCCGGGATGGGGCAGCGCACCTCCTGGAGGGCGACGACGTCCGGGTCGACGGACGCCATCCACTCGGCCACCCCGCGGCGCAGGGCGGCGCGTATCCCGTTGACGTTGTGGGTGGCGATGCGCACGGCAGCCAGGGTAGGTACGGCGTCCGACAGTCGTGAAATCGGGCACGTCGAACCGCTGTTCCGCGAAATTCACCCCAGCTGCCGCACCCTGGCCCGGGGGCGGGGGGTGTGGCAGGTGGTGCACGTTTCGCAGGGTCGGGCTCGCCGCCGTTGCCCCGGACGCCGTGGTGGCGTAGGAAGAGCTGTGCTTGTCGTCATCTCCGGACTCCCCGGTACGGGCAAATCGGCGGTGGCGGAGGCCCTGGCCGGCCCGCTCGGCGCGGTCCACCTCTCGATCGACGCAGTGGAGGACGCGCTGCTCGGCGCGGGCCTGCCGCGCTCCTGGACCACCGGGGTGGCCGCGTACGAAGCGGTGCGGGCGGCCGCCGAGCAGAACCTGCGGCTCGGCCGGACGGTGATCGTGGACGCCGTCAACGACAGCGAGGCGGCACGCGGCACGTGGCGCACGGCGGCCGAGCGCACGGGGAGCCTGCTGCTGTTCGTCGTCCTCACCCTCGACGACCGCGAGGAGCACCGCCTCCGGTTGGAAGGGCGCAGCCGCGACCTGTCACATCTGCCCGAACCGACGTGGGACGAGGTCGAGCGGCGTGCGGCCGACTTCGAGCCGTGGACCGCCGAGCACCTCGCGATCAGTGCCGACGCCCCCGTGGCCGGCATCGCGGACGCGGTCCTCCTGGCGGTTCGACGGCAAGCGGCCGACGCGGCCAGCCCCCATCCGGGAGGACCGGAGCTGCCTCAGCGGTAGTTGGTGAACTGGAGGGCGATGTCGAAATCGGCCTCCTTGATCAGCCGCTGCACGGCCTGCAGGTCGTCGCGGCTCTTCGACGACACCCGGAGCTCGTCGCCCTGGATGAGGCACTTGACCCC
>DAIESZ010000184.1 GCA_027346035.1 Propionibacteriaceae bacterium | reverse complement strand
ATGCCGGGTGGCCGGCCTTGCCCGCAGGGGTCTGGGAGTACATGCAGACGGTCCCTGAGGGCGACCGGAGAGCCATCTTCTCGCGCAAGCGATGAGTGACGGGATCTCGCCGCCGGCCCGGTGAGGCCGGCTCGGGCCGGCTCGGGCTTGGCAAGGGCACGCCGAGGCGAGGCGGTGGGCGCCCTAAGCAAGCTACGAGAGCGGCATACGCCTCAGAGCAGCGCGAGCACGGGGTTGTGCGCCTCCGGGACGACCTCCCTGGGAGGTCCTGGAGGTGTCCCCTCACCGAAGGGCGAACCCCCGAGCGACTCACGCCCGTGCGGATCGGCCCAGCCCAGCAGGTCCGGACCGCCCGGGATGACGCCCGTGGGGTTGATGTCGCGGTGCACGACGTAGTAGTGGGCCTTGATGTGGGTGAAGTCGACGGTGTCGCCGAAGCCCGGCGTCTGGAACAAGTCGCGCGCATAGGCCCAGAGCACCGGCAGCTCGCTCAACTTCTGGCGATTGCACTTGAAGTGGCCGTGGTAGACGGCGTCGAAGCGCACCAGTGTCGTGAAGAGCCGCACATCGGCCTCCGTGATGTGGTCGCCGACGAGGTAACGGCGCGTCCTCAGATGGTCCTCAAGCCAGTCGAGGCGCTGCCACAGTCTCCGGTAGGCCGCGTCGTAGGACTCCTGGGTGCCGGCGAAGCCGCACCGGTAGACGCCGTTGTTGACCTCGGTGTAGTTGACCTGGGCCATCTCGTCGATCTGAGCGCGCAGCTGCTCAGGGTAGAGCTCCGGCGCTCCGGCGCGGTGAAACGGCCTCCACTCCGTGGACAGGTCGAGGGTCAGCTGGCCGAAGTCATTGGTCACGACGGCTCCGGAGGGGATGTCGACCATGACGGGCACGGTGATGCCACGAGGGTATTCGGAGTCGCGTCGCAGGTAGGCATCACGGATGCGGGGGATCCGTAGGACGGGGTCGAGTCCGCCAGGGTCCAGGTCGAACGTCCATGAACGCCAGTCATGGGTCGGTCCACAGATACCCATGGACAGCGCGTCCTCGAGGCCGAGGAGCCGACGAACGATGATCGCCCGGTTGGCCCAGGGGCACGCGCGGGAGACGACGAGCCGGTATCGCCCGGGCTCGACGGTGTAGCCGTCCCGTCCGTCGGCGGTGATGCGGGTCGTGATGTACCGCGTGTCGCGCTCGTAGCTGGGTTCGACGTAGGTCCGGTTGTCCGTCATGCCAGCCAGCCTAGATGTCGTGGGCTGGGGGTCGGGAGCGACCGTTTGCCGCCGCCTCGTTTGGGGCCACAGCGACCCTGCGCGCGGGCGCCGACGGATCAGGTCAGAATGGTGCCATGGAACCGCCCCTCCCCGGAGCCGCACATGCGTGAGTTGCGCGCGCTCACCCCCGATCGTGTGGGCGACCTGGCGGGTCCGTGCTCCCCGTGCAGCTTCTGGCAGACCGTGCCTCACAACGGACATGCCATTGAGCCGGATCCCCTTGTGCTGCTGGGAAACTGGGTGAGAGAGGTGACCGAGGACTGGGGTCCTCCGGGCCGCGTGGCCTACGTCGACGGCCGGGCCGCCGGCTATGTCCTGCTCGCCCCGGCACGGCACGTGCCCCGGCTCGCCGCCTTCGCCACGGCCCCGTCGGACCCGTCCACCATCATGCTGCTGACGACGTGCGCCGCGGAGGGAGAGAGCGGCCGCACGCTGCGCAAGGCCCTCGTCCAGGGCGCCGCCAAGGACGCACTTCGGCACAAGGCCAGGTCCATCGACGCCATCGGGGCACGGACTCACGCAGCCCGGCAGCATCCGTGCGTCCTCGAGGTGGACTTCCTCGAGCGGGTGGGGTTCCGGCTGGCCCGGGACCACCCGGCCTACCCACGCCTGCGCCTGGACCTGCGGACCGTCCTCTCCCTCAGGGATGAGGTCGCCGATGTCGCGAGTCGGGCTCTGGCGCGCATCACCAGCCTGCGCCCGGTGCCGGAGGCGCCCCGCCCCGACGGCGCAACGCACGCCCGGAGCTCTGCGGACCGCCCCGAATGATCGCGTGGAGAACTGGCTAGCGGTTGGTGTGCGCGGCCCGCATCGCATCGAGGTGCCGCCGCAGATCTTCGAGGCCGAGGACGCCGGTCTGTGCGGTGTCGGCCTCTCCCAGGTAGGTGCGCTGCAGGGCGACGACGACACCCTCGGCGATGCGGTCGAGCGTGGCCGAGGAGGAGAGCAGGACTGCGTCGTCCGGATGGCTGAGGTAGCCGATGTCCAGGCGCACCGCCGGCATGCGGGTGCGACGGAGCAGCGGCCACGTGCGGGGGTGAGCTCGGCAGTCGAGCAGCCCCGTGCGGGCGACGACCTCACGCAGGACGAGGTCGGAGAAGTGTTCCCCGATGGTCGACCAGCCGCCGTGCGCCTGCGCGCCGTAGAAGAAGGCGGCCACACCGCGAGCGGCCGGGTGCACCGAGTGGTCGCAGTGCAGTGACAGCACGAGGTCGGCCGAACAGGTGTTCGCGAAGGCCGCGCGCTGCTCCTCCGAGCCTCCCTCGGTTGCTTCGGTGCGGGTGAACACGACATTGACGCCGTGGGCCGACAGGCGGCCCTCGATGCGGCGGGCGATGTCGAGCACGAGATCGGCCTCCACGAGGCCATGGCTGCCGTGCACGCCGCGGTCAGGGCCGCCGTGGCCGGGGTCGATGACGATCGTGCGCCCGGTCAGGCTGTGCCCGCTGTGGCGCAGGTGCTCCCGCTCCCGCAGGGCGGTGGCCGAACCACCGCTCACGCTGCGGCGCAGGCCGAGGAAGGCCTTCATCGTCTCCGGCCCGACGGTCCCGTCGTCGGCCAGGCCCACGCCGGCCTGAAAAGCCCGCACGGCCCTTTCGGTCTCGGGGCCGAAGATCCCGTCGACCTTGCCCAGGTGAAAGCCCAGCTCGCCGAGGCGGCGCTGGAGGGAGGAGACATCGTCTCCCTCGAGGAAGCGACCCGGGATGTGACTCAGCACCCGGTCGCCGAGCGACCAGCGCGCGCCGTGGAGGACGGCATACGTCGAGGGTCCGACGGTCCCATCGACGAGCAGCCCCCGCCGTTGCTGGAAGGACTTGACCGCCTGCTCCACCCGGTCGTCGTAGAGGGCCGGGTGACGGCTGTCCGGCCCGCTGGGATCGTCGGGCAGGTCGCCGGTAAGGCGGAGACGGTCGCACACGTCGTCCACGGCAGATCCAGTGTCGCCGCGGCGGAGCACGATGGCGGGCTGAGAAGGCGTCACGCGGGCTCCTTTCGTGCTGCTGGGATGCCGGACGGGGTCGGTTGCGGATTCGGACGGTCTGGCTCGAGCCGCGCACCCGGGGGCGCACCGCAGAGAGCCTAGTACGCGAGGAGGGGACGGACCGGGCTGCGGTCCGCCCCCTCGGCGGGATCAGGCGACGTGGGCGTCGGGCGGCGGCTCAGCCGATGAAGTCCTGCAGCTCCTTGAGGAGGCGGGGCTTGGGGTAGGCGCCGATGATGGTCTTGACGACCTGGCCCTTGACGTAGACGTTCATCGTGGGGATCGACACGATGCCGTACTGCGCGGCGGTGTGCGGGTTGGCATCGGTGTCGAGCTTGACGATGTCGATCTTGTCGCTGTGCTCTGCGTAGATCTCCTCGAGAATCGGCGCCACCTTGCGGCACGGGCCGCACCACTCGGCCCAGAAATCGACCAGGACCGGCTTGTCGTTGAGGAGGACGTCGTCGGCGAAGGCCTCGTCGTTGGTGTGCTTGATGGGCATGGGATTCCTCTCGTATGCCGTGTGCTGGCGTCGGTGGTGGATGTGGCCGATGTTCGCGGTTCGGCCAGACCCTGGGGACCGGGCGTCGGGAGGGGCCCGGTGGTGGCCGGTGGGAGCCTCAGGAGGAGGCGACGGCTCCGGCGATCTCGGTGGAGTGCGCCTCGAGCTCCTCGAGGGCCGCGAGGTAGCGCTCGGCATCGAGTGACGCGGCGCAGCCGCTGCCGGCCGCGGTGACCGCCTGGCGGTAGGTGTGGTCGACCAGGTCGCCGCACGCGAACACGCCCGTGAGGTTGGTCTTGGTCGACCGACCTTCGGCGATGACGTAGCCGGCGTCGTCGAGCTCGACCTGGCCCTTGACGAGCTCGTTGCGGGGGTCATGGCCGATGGCCACGAAGACGCCGGTGACGGGCAGCTCCCGCGTCTCACCCGTGACGGTGTCGGTCAGGGTGATGCCGGTGAGCTTGTCCTCGCCGTGGATGGCCGTGACGGTGGAGTTCCACGCGAACGAGATCTTGTCGTTGGAGTGGGCGCGAGCGGCCATGATCTTGCTCGCGCGCAACTCGCCTCGACGGTGCACGATCGTGACGGAGCGAGCGAACTTCGTCAGGAAGGTCGCCTCCTCGACCGCGGAGTCGCCGCCGCCCACGACGGCGATGTCCTGGTCGCGGAAGAAGAAGCCGTCGCACGTGGCGCACCACGAAACTCCCCGGCCCGAAAGGCGTTTCTCGTCGGGAAGACCGAGCTCGCGGTAGGCGGAACCCATGGCGAGGATGACGGACCTGGCTCGGTGGGTGTTGCCGGAGCCGTCGGTCACCACCTTGACCTCGCCGGTCAGGTCGACCGCGGTGACGTCGTCGGTGACGAGCTCGGCGCCGAAACGCTCGGCCTGGGCCCGCATGTTGTCCATGAGGTCCGGGCCCATGATCCCGTCACGGAAACCGGGGAAGTTCTCGACCTCGGTGGTGTTCATCAGCGCCCCACCGGCGGTGACGGCGCCCTCGAAGACGAGGGGCTCGAGATTGGCTCGGGCGGCGTAGACAGCGGCGGTGTAGCCCGCCGGGCCGGAACCGATGATGATGACGTTGCGGACGTCCTCGGACATGGCGATGTGCTCCAGGGTTGGCGTCAGATGGTGCTGTTCGCTCAACCGATCCTACGGTCCCGGCATTCCCGGGTGGTGGGTGGCCTGCGTCAACTGTCGCGTAGCCCACTCTGGCGCCCCATCGAGGCCCAGCGGACCTGCCGCCCCGGGGGCAAACGGGCCCGCGGGGGCTCACGGCACAGGCGTCGGCCCCAGCAGGAGAGCCGGGTCGCCCGTGGTGCAGCTGCGTCGGACGGCATACGCCACGGCGGCTCCGTCCCGGGCCACCGCGATGACCGCGGCCGGCCGCCCGTCGACGGTCGCAAGGTCGACCGACACCGCCTGAGCGGCCTTGACGCCGAGGGCGTCGAGGCACGAGTCGAGCCCGATCTGCGTGGCGATCGGACCGAGCGAGGGGGCCTCTGCCGCGCCGGGCTGGAGCGGGGTGCCCGGAGTGGTGAGCAGGCGCCGCACCTGCTGTGGCAGCGATGATGCGGTGTATGCCGTCGTGCTGAGCTCGATGTGCACCGTCCGGCCGTCCTGGGCAGACGCCGCGGCCCTC
>DAIESZ010000105.1 GCA_027346035.1 Propionibacteriaceae bacterium | reverse complement strand
GGACTGGCCTACCGCCGGGAGTCCGGTGGCCTCAACGAGTCGACGTCCGACGTCATGGGCACCATGGTCGAGTTCTCGGCCAACAACGGGGCCGACCCCGGCGACTACCTCATCGGCGAGACGATCAACGTCAACCACACGCCGCTGCGGTGGATGGACCAGCCGAGCAAGGACGGCAGGTCGGCCGACTGCTGGTCCAGGAAGGTCGGCTCCCTCGATGTCCACTACTCGTCGGGGGTCGGCAACCACGCCTTCTACCTCCTCTCCGAGGGCACCGGCACGAAGACGATCGGTGGGGTGACCCACAGCAGCACGACGTGCAACGGCACGACGCTCACGGGAATCGGTCACGACAAGGCCGCCGCGATCTGGTACCGCGCACTCTCGACCTACTGGACCTCCAACACCGACTACGCGGGGGCGCGCTCGGGGATGGTCCAGGCCGCAGCCGATCTCTACGGTGCAGGGAGCGTCGAGGCGAAGGCCACGGCTGCTGCCTGGTCGGGGGTGAACGTCAACTGACGGGAGCCGCCTGAGCGCGGCCCGCGGCATCCCCCCGCCACGATGGACCCCGTCCGCTGTCGACGCAGTGGGCGGGGTCCGTCGTGTGGTCTGCCAGGGCAGGGCGTATGCCGCTGGGTTGGGTCTTCGGTGTCGCCTGCGCGGGTCGCGCCCGAGACCGGTGGATGCTGTGCGGCACGGCGAAAGCGGAGAGGCGGGGCGAAGTGCCGGGGGGGATAGCACGTCGCCCCGCCTTGAGCGTCTTCCGGGGGGCCGGGGACTGCTCGGTGTCGACCACGGCCGGGGGGAGGCCGGGCTGAGGAGCGCGGGCTCCCGTCGACACCAAGGATCATCATGTCGCAGGCGGCGGCTTGCTCGCGATGGACTGACCTGTCCTTTAACAAGTTTTTACCAAACGCGGGGTATTTCGTGGTAAAGACGGCCGCACCCGGCGTCAGCGCAGCACGGTCATCCGATGCGCGGCCCGGGTCAGCGCGACGTAGAGGACGCGGATGCCACCTGGCGACTCCTGGATGATCGCGTCAGGGTCGACCACGACGGTAGCGTCGTACTCCAGGCCCTTCGTCGACATCGGGTCGATGACGGTGACCCTGCCCCCGTCGACGTCGAGGCCGGCCAGGGCCGCAACGTGCGCCGACGGGGTGATGACGGCGACCGCACCCGTCACCTCGCCCAGGAGGGACTCGACCGCGGCGCGGACCGATGCGGCGGGATCGGGTCCGAGCTCCGCCTCCACCGGCTGGACGCCGGTCTCCCGGACGGCGTTGGGGATGTCGGCGTCGGGTACCTCGCGCCGCACGATGCGCGAGGCGTAGTCGAAGATCTCCCGCGCATTGCGGTAGTTGGTGTCCATGTGGAACAGCTGTCGCTGCTGAACCCCGAAGGCCTCGTCGCGGGCCGCAGCGGCCTCGGCCGGGTCGGGCCACGAGGCCTGCGCAGCGTCACCGACGACCGTCCAGGAGGCGTGACGCCCCCGCCGGCCCACCATCCGCCACTGCATCGGCGAGAGGTCCTGGGCCTCGTCGACGAGGATGTGGGCGTAGTCGTCCGGTCGGCCGATCCGCCCCGTGAGGAGCCGGTCCTCCGGCTCTCCGGCGTGGTGCGGGGTGGCGGACCGGCCTGCGGAGACCTGCACCGGCTGGACCTCGGTCACGCCGTACTGGGTGAGGTCCTCAAGCTCCTCGATCTCGTAGAACCCCCGCTCCTCCTTGGGCTGCTCCTGGACGGGTCCGAGTCGTGCGGCGAGGTCGTCGATGAGGGCGACATCCGCCACGGACCACTGGCCAGTGGCGAGGGCCAGCTGGAAGGACTGTGCGAGCGCGTCGACCTCGGCCTCGCGCAGGCTCCCGTGGGCATGGCGCCGGACCGTCGCGGCGTCGGTGAGCCACAGGAGGACCTCACGGGGGTCGACCTGTGGCCACCACTGCTCCATGAACGACTCGACCTCGAGGTGGTCTTCCCACCGGTCGAGGAAGTCGGTCCGGGCGTCCCGGTCGCCCGAGATGCCGAGGCTCTGCCACGCCGCCTCTCCGAGGGCGAGCTTGGCGGCCTGGGTGGCGGAGTTGCGTTGGTGCTGGCGCAGCACCTGGGCGCGGACCCGGTCGAGGACCCGCGCGTCGAGCCGAATCGGGTGTCCTGCCACCATGGCCCGGAACTCCAGCGGTCCGGTCGGGACGCGGCCGCGGGAGGCGGCGCCGAGCAGCTTGCGGAGGCGGGTGGAGCCCTTGACGCGGGCGACCGCCGGCGGGTCGAGGCGTTCGGTGCCGACGGCGTCGACGATGTCACCCACGGCGCGGAGCGTGACGCTCTCCTCGCCGAGGGAGGGAAGAACCCGCTCGATGTACGCCGTGTAGGCGCCGGACGGGCCGACGACGAGGATGCCGCCCGACTCGAAACGGCGGCGCTCGGAGTACAGCAGGTAGGCCGCCCGGTGGAGGGCCACGACGGTCTTGCCGGTGCCGGGGCCGCCCGTGATCTCGGTGACCCCGCGGGCGCTGGCCCGGATCGCCTCGTCCTGGTGGGCCTGGATGGTGGCGACGATGTCGCGCATCCGGGTGCCGCGACTGCGGGTCAGGGCCGCCATCAGCGCCCCGTCCCCGACGACCACGAGGTCGGCCGGCGGGTCGGGGACCATGAGGTCGTCCTCGACGCCGATGACGGTCTCGCCCCGACTGCGCAGCACCCGACGGCGCAGGACGTCCATCGGCTGCGCCGGGGTGGCGCGGTAGAAGGGTGACGCCGCCGGCGCACGCCAGTCGATGACGAGCGGCTCGTAGTCGTCGTCGCGCACCCCGAGGCGCCCGATGTAGCGGACCTCGCGCTCGGTGTGTCGGCGGTCGTCGGCGCCCACCACGTGGTCGAGGTCCAGCCTGCCGAAGACCAGGCCTTCGTACTGCGTGTCGAGGGCGCTGCGCCGCCGCGCGGCGTGGAACATCAGGGCGTCGCGCTCGAAGAGCCCGGCGCCCTCGGCGTCGCCGACCTCGACCGACCGGCCGAACTGACCGCGGGCGAGGCCCTCGGCCTGGACGACGTCGGCCCGCTGCCCCGCCTTCTCGAGCTCAGCCAGGACGCGGTCCACGTGGGCCTGCTCGATGGCGATCTGCTCCGCGACCACGTCGGGCACAGGGGTGTGCCGCTGCGCGGCTGTCGACGAACTCACG
>DAIESZ010000082.1 GCA_027346035.1 Propionibacteriaceae bacterium | reverse complement strand
ACTACGCAATGCTGCGCGATGAGCGATCGTGGCGCAACGTGCACCTTGTCGAGCAGGAGCGGGGCGACTTCGCCCAGGAGATGGCGCGGCTGCTGTGGTTCTCGGCCTACCAGACGGCCCTCTATGCCGAGGTCGGCCCTGCCTCCACGGACGAGGCGCTGTGTGGTGTCGCAGGAAAGGCCTCCAAGGAGGTGCGATACCACTTCGACCACGCCCGCCAGTGGGTGCTGCGCCTGGGAGACGGCACGGTCGAGTCACGCCGGCGGATGGAGGACGCCCTCGTCTGGGTCTCGCCCTACATCGACGAGCTCTTCGACGACGAGCCGGTCGCCATGGCCGCGGTGGCGAGCGGTCTGGTCCCGTTCGGCCCCTCCGCCCTGCGGCCCGCCGTGCAGGCCGCGGTCGAGCGCGTCGTCACCGAGGCGACTCTGACGATGCCGGACCCGCCGCGGTGGCGCTCGCGTGGCGGTCGAGACGGCATTCACTCACGGCCGATGGGCTACCTCCTCGCCGAGATGCAGCACATCGCCCGGTCTCATCCCGGCGCTACGTGGTGACGGTGACGGACCTCGCGATGACCACAGGAGTGGACCTCCGCCACGCGATCGCTGCCATCCCCGACCCCGAGGTGCCGGTCATCACGATCGCGGAGCTCGGCATCCTGCGGGACGTCGACGTCGACGACTCGTCCCACTCCGTCACCGTGACCATCACGCCGACGTACTCCGGGTGTCCCGCGATGGCGGCCATCGGCGACCGCATCCGCCATGAGGCGCGCCTGCGCGGGTATGCCGCGCAGGTGGCGACCCGACTTTCGCCGGCGTGGACGACGGACTGGATGAGCCAGTCGGGCAAGGACAAGCTCGAGCAGTTCGGCATCGCCCCTCCCGGGCCGGCCGGGGCTGGCGGCCTGAGCGACCCGCGCGACATGGGCGACAGGGGCGACAAAGGCGCGGTGCCCGTCACCATCGCCCGTCACGTCGTCGTCTGTCCGCAGTGCGGCTCGACCGACACCACCGAGATCGCCCACTTCGGCTCGACGGCCTGCAAGGCGCTGCGGCGCTGTGAGGCGTGCCGCGAGCCGTTCGACGAGTTCAAGGCCCTCTGAGGGCCCCGCACAAGGGACGCTGAATGACCGACGTGACCCCTGCTCCTGCCCGGCATCGCGCGCGCTTTCACACGCTCGAGGTCGCCAAGGTCGAGCGGCTGACCGACGACGCCGTCGCCGTCACGTTCGCCGTCCCTGACGACCTCGCCGACGAGTACGCCTTCGAGCCCGGGCAGCACCTCACCGTCCGGGCGAGCATCAACGGCGAAGAGGTCCGCCAGTCCTACTCCATCTGCCAGTCGCGCAACGCGCCCGGCTTGGAGCGCAGCCGTCGGGTCGCCGTCGCCCGGGTCCCGGAGGGCCGGATTTCGAACTGGCTCAACGACGACGTCAGACCGGGCGACCGTGTCGAGGTGATGACCCCCCTGGGGTCGTTCACCTGCCCGACGCAGCCCGGCGGCATACGCCACCACGTCGCGATCGCGGCCGGTTCGGGGATCACGCCGGTCATCTCGCTCCTGACGACCGCGCTCGAGGAAGAGCCCGCCTCCCGCGCGACCCTGCTCTTCGGCAACCGGCGGACCAGCTCGATCATGTTTCTCGAGGAGCTCGAGGACCTCAAGAACCGCTTCCCGGGCCGCTTCCACCTCATCAATGTCCTCTCCCGCGAGGCGCAGGACGTCGAGCTCTTCCACGGTCGCCTCGACACCGAGCGTCTCGAGCGGATCTTCGCCGCACTCGTGCCTGTCGAGGGTGCCGACGAGTGGTATCTCTGCGGCCCGTTCGGGATGGTCACCGGCGCCGAACAGCTCCTCAAGGAGCACGGCGTCGACGCGCACCACATCCACCACGAGATCTTCCATGTCGACGACGGCACGGAGCCGGTCCGCAAGGTCGTCGTGGATCAGTCGGCCCCTCCCGAAGCGACGGTGACCGTCAACCTCGACGGCCGGACCACCGTGATCCCCATGCCGTCGAAGCAGGAGAGCATCCTCGACGCCACGCTGCGGATGCGGCCCGACGCTCCCTACTCCTGCACCGGGGGCGTGTGCGGCACCTGCCGAGCCCGCCTCGTGGCGGGTGAGGTGCGGATGGACCGCAACTACGCCCTGGAGCCCGACGAGGTCGCCGCGGGGATCGTCCTGGCCTGCCAGAGCCATCCGGTGACCGATGAGGTCTCGCTCGACTACGACGCCTGACCCTGCGCGACGAGACGCGCGAGCAATCCTCGCGAACGCAGCGGCACTACGGCGGACACGGCCGCTGACAGCATCGGGAAGAGGCAACATTCGTTGAGCGTTCAACCATCATGAGGCGTGTGGAGGTCGTGGTCATCGGGGCGGGGCAGGCTGGCCTCTCGGCGGCATATCACCTCCGCCGGCTCGGCGCCGAGCCGTTCGTCGTGCTCGATGCGAACGACGCCCCCGGAGGCGCCTGGCAGCACCGGTGGGACAGCCTCACCATGCATGACGTGCATGGAGTCGCCGACCTGCCCGGCCGCCCACTGGGCGACGTCGACCCCGTGGCGCGGGCCAACCTCGTGGTGCCGGCCTACTTCGAGGACTACGAGCACGCTTTCGACCTGCCGGTCCTTCGCCCGGTGAAGGTCGTGTCCGTCACGCCGGTCGACGACGATCCCCAGGGACTGCTTCGGGTCGCGACGACGCGGGGGGAGTGGCTGACCCGCACGCTGGTCAACGCCACCGGCACGTGGGACACCCCCTTTCGCCCCTACTATCCGGGCATCGAGACGTTCCGGGGAGAGCAGCTGCACACCGCGGACTACACCGGACCCGAGCAGCTCGCCGGTCGGCGCGTGGTCGTGGTGGGCGGCGGGGCGTCGGCCGTACAGATCCTCGGTGAGATCAGCCCGGTGGCTCGGACGACCTGGGTCACCCGCCGCGAACCGGTCTGGCGCACCGGGCCGTTCGACGACGATGCCGGTCGTGAGGCGGTCGCCCGCGTCGAGGAGCGGGTGTCGCGTGGTCTGCCCGCTCGCAGCGTCGTCAGCGTCACCGGTCTCATGCTCCGGCCCCAGGAGCTCCGGGCCGCCGAGCTCGGTGCCTACGAGCGACGGCCGATGTTCGCCCGGGTCGAGCCCGACGGCGTGCGCTGGGCCGACGGGACGTTCGAGGCTGCCGATGTCATCCTCTGGGCCACCGGCTTCCGCCCCTCGGTCGGTCACCTGCGGCCACTGCGCCTGCGGACCCCGCAGGGCGGCATCCGGCTGCGGGCACCCTTCGACCGACACACCTTCACGACGGCGACCGCCGACGCCCGCATCCACTTCGTCGGGTACGGCCCATCGGCCTCGACCATCGGGGCCAACCGCGCCGGACGGGTCGCGGCACGGGCGGCGGTGGAGCTGCTCCGCACGCCGCACCGGGCAGCACCGGTCGCCGTCTGAGCCCGGCAGCGCCGGCGTACCGGAGCGCGGAACACCCCCACCGCGGCAGGCGCGTGTCGGCCTAGCCTCGGGCAGCGCGGTCTGTCCAGGTCGTGCCCGTCGTTGGAGGTCCCATGTCGTCTCGCCTGCGTCAGCCCCTGCTCGGCGTCGTCGCCACGGCCGTTGTCATCGCCTTGTCGCTGCTCTTCGTCTCGCTCTTCTCGTGGCCCACCTTCGGGGGCTGGGTGTCCTTCGCGCTGATGTGCGCGATCCCGGTGACCATCGTGATCGGCGCCTTCTGGCATGGCCGGCTCCCGACCGCCATCGCGAGCCGGCCCCAACCGCTGCGGGGTCTGCTCTGGCTCGGGCTCGCCGGCGCGGTCGCCTTCGTCGTCGGTGCCGTGCACCTCTCGACGATTGGTGGCGGCGTCACGCCGCCGGTGCCGATGGTGATCCAGGCGATCATCACGTCGGTGGTCGCGACGTTCTTCCTCGCCATCGTCTGGGGCGGCTGGCCGTGGTCGCTCATGGGCAACCGACTCGTGGGCGGCTTGGGGCTGCTCGTCACGGCCTACGTCGTCAACGCCGTGCTCTTCCACGTCCTGTTCGACTACGGTTTCGCGCGCGGCGCGCCCTTCTACGCACCCGCCCTCGACCCGGGCGGTCTCTTCAACGCATGGGACGTGACGGTCTTCGCGGTGACCGCCCTCGCGGCCATGTTCCTCCTCCTCCACCTCGACCTGTGGCCGCTGACCCGTCTCGGCTCGCTCCTGCGCCCGCCGGTGCTCGGGGTCGTCTGGACCCTCGCCACCCTGGTCCTCGGCGGCGCGGTGTTCTGGGCCGGGACACGCGGCCTCGGGATGGCGGCGCCGGTCTTTCTCGTCCGGGTGCCGATCCCGTTCATCTTCGGCTCGGTCATCCTGCTCAACATGCTCCAGGGATCGCTGTTCGGCGGCCTCCGCCAGCCGGTCAAGGGCGTCGTCAGCGCGCTGGCGGCGGCGGTCGTCGGAAGTGTGCTGGCGATCGGGTATGCCGCGGTGATGCCGATGGTGACCGGTGCCCTGACCTCGGGTGGCCCGGGCTTCGATGCCGAGCTGTGGCTGGCCAACGCGCTGCTCGCCGTGACCTTCCCGGCGATGGCATGGGCCGGCGACTTCTTCGGGCTGTGGCCGCTGGCGGCGTCCAAGGGCGACCCGGCACCCGCCCCCACCGATCTCGAGAGCGTGGCGAGCGGCATACCACCCGTTGTCGGTGACCGCAGCTAGGCTGCCCGTGTGCGGCAGTACCTCGATCTCCTCGACCATGTCCTGACCCACGGGCAGGAGAAGTCCGACCGGACCGGCACCGGCACCCTCAGCGTGTTCGGCCACCAGATGCGCTTCGACCTCGCCGAGGGGTTCCCTGCCCTGACGACCAAGCGTCTGCACCTGCGCTCGATCATCGGCGAGCTGCTGTGGTTCCTTCGGGGCGACACCAACGTGCGGTGGCTCCAGGAGCGCGGCATCACCATCTGGGACGAGTGGGCCGACGCCAACGGCGACCTCGGCCCGATCTACGGCTACCAGTGGCGGTCCTGGCCGACGCCGGACGGCCGCCACGTCGACCAGATCGCGAACGTCATCGAGCAGATCCGGACCAGCCCCGACTCCCGGCGCCTCATCGTCTCGGCGTGGAACGTTGCGGACGTCGGGCACATGGCGCTGCCGCCATGCCACACGATGTTCCAGTTCTACGTCTCGCCGCCGGGCCCGGACGGGCGGCGCCGGCTGTCGTGCCAGCTCTACCAACGCTCGGCGGACATCTTCTTGGGGGTGCCGTTCAACATCGCGTCCTATGCGCTGCTGACCTTGATGGTGGCGCAGGTCACCGGCTACAGGCCCGGCGACTTCGTGTGGACCGGCGGCGACACGCATCTTTATCTCAATCATGTCGAGCAGGCCGAGCTGCAGTTGTCGCGGGCGCCGCGGGCG
>DAIESZ010000078.1 GCA_027346035.1 Propionibacteriaceae bacterium | reverse complement strand
GTTCCCCGATCAGCCGCGGCAGGAGTTCCCGGTAGTAGGTGTCGCCCCATCCGCGTCCGGCGAGTGCCGGACGCCAGCCCCACTCGACATAGCCCCAGATGTTCTCGTTGTTGCCGTTCCAGATCACCAGCGACGGGTGGGACGACAGTCGGGTGATCTGCTGCCGGGCCTCGGCCTCGACCTCGGAGGCGAGCCACTCGTCCTCCGAGTAGGCGGCGCAGGCGAACAGGAAGTCCTGCCAGACCAGCAGTCCGGCCTCGTCGGCGAGGTCGTAGAAGTCGTCCGACTCGTAGATGCCGCCGCCCCAGACCCTGATGAAGTTGACGTTGGCCTCGACGGCGTCGGCGATCCGCCGCGCGTACCGGGCCCGGTCGACCTCGGTGACGAACGCGTGGTCGGGGATCCAGTTGACGCCCCGGACGAGGATGTCGCGCCCGTTCACCCGGACGACGAACCGGTTACCCGCCGCGTCGGGGCTGGTGTCGACCTCGACGGTGCGGAACCCGACCCGGCCCGACCACGCCGCGCCGGCCGCGGGCACCGACACCGCCACGTCGTAGAGCGGCTGGTCGCCGTGTCCGATCGGCCACCACACCCGCACGTCCGGCACGCGCAGCGCCACCGACCCCGTCGTCCCGGCGGGGGGCAGCGTCAGGGACGACGTCACCTCGCCCACCCGGACGTCGAGCTCGATCGGCCCGTCGGGGCCGACCCCGTCACGCTCGATGGCGACGTGCGCGGTGAGCACTCCGTCGTGCCCGTCGACGTCGACGAGGGGCCGCACCGAGTCGATCCGCACGCCCGACCACGACTCGATCCCGATCGGACGCCAGATGCCGCTCGTGGCGACGTCGATTCCCCAGTCCCAGCCGAAGTTGGACGCCGACTTGCGGAGCTGGTTGTAGGGGTGGTGGTTCGTGTGCGGCCAGGCCCCGTGCTCGGCGTCGCGGCGTTCGGCCTCCGGCACCGGTGCGGCGAAGGTGACGACCAGTTCGTTGCGCCCGGGCCGCAGTGCCTCGCGGACGTCGAACCGGTAGGAGCGGTGCTGGTTCTGCGTCCGCCCGACCTCGACGCCGTTGAGTTCGATGACGGCGACCGTGTCGAGCCCGAGCGCGACGAGGTCGTGCCTCGTGGAGCCGCCGTCGGCCCACTCGAAGCTCGTGGCGTAGCGCCAGACGGTGTCACCGATCCACTGCTGGGCGGCCTCGTTGTCGCCGTCGAACGGGTCGTCGATCAGTCCGGCGCGGAGCAGGTCGGTGTGGACGCACCCGGGCACCTCGGCGGGCACAGCGTCCACCGCGAGTCGGGCCGGCACCGGGCCCTCCAGCGCGCGGACCGTCCAGCCCACGCTGATCGGGACGAATGTGGCAGGGAAGCTTGTCATGGTTCAACTCTCTGGTCAGTGACTCTCGACGGCGGCCTCGCCGTTGCACAGGATCTTTCTTAGGCTGCTTTATTAAGCATGTCAAGGGCTGCCGTGGGAGGATCCACCCGAGAGGAGCGGGGATGGTGCGTCATCGTGTGTCATTCGCCGGCGGCACGAGCCGCGGCGTGGTTCTCGACCTCATCCGCACCCGCGGCCCGATCAGCCGGGTGGCACTGGCCGACCTGACCGGACTCACCCAGGCCACGATGTCGACCGTGGTGCGCCAGTTGCTCGATGAGGGGCTGATCCTGGAGACCGGCCGCGGCGAGTCCACCGGCGGAAAACCCCCCGTCATGCTCGACATCGACCCGAACTCGCGCTTCGCGGTCGGCGTCCAGCTCGGCCGCGAGTCGATCACCTACGTCGCGATCGACCTGTCGGGGGCCATCGTCGGACGCACCCGCACGCCGGGTGTCGGCAGCACCGAGCCCACCGAGATGGTCCAGCGACTCGCGGCGGAGATCGAGCGGACGCTGTCCGCGCTCGACATCGAGAAGCGCTCCGTGCTCGGGGTCGGAGTGGTGGCACCGGGTCCTCTCGACCTCGCCCACGGGGCGATCCTGCGGTCGCCACACCTGGCGGCCTGGTTCAAGGTGCCCATCCGCGACATGCTGTCCACCGCCCTCGACCTTCCCGTGCTGCTCGACAACGACGCGACGGCCGCGGCGATCGGCGACTTCTGGAGCGGCCGGCTCGACGGCGTCACCGCCCACGCGACGGTCTACATGGGCACGGGGATCGGCGCCGGGATCCTCATCGACGGCATCGTCTTCCGCGGCGCGAGTTCCAACGCGGGCGAGCTCGGCCAGGTCGTCGTTGCCGAGGATCGTGGAGACCCCGTGTTCCTCGAGGATGTCGCCGCTCCGAGCGCGGTGGTGCAGCGGGCGCGAGCCACCGCGGTGAGCGCGAGGTGGGGCCTGACCGGCGACGACGAGTTCGACGACTTCCGCCGGATCGCCCTCGCAGCGGCCCACGGCGACGCCGCGGCGACCGACCTGATCGAGTGCTCCGCCGGTCACCTCGCCGCGGGCGTTCTCACCCTCGCGAACCTGTTCGACCTCGACTCGATCACCCTCGCCGGACCCGCGTTCGGCGTCGCCGGACCGACGTATGTGACGGCGATCTCACGCCGCCTGGAGGCCGATCTGTTCGTCCGCATGCAGCACGGCGTCCGGGTGCGGCTGTCGACCGATGTCGCCAATGCCGCCGCCATCGGCGGCGCGGCACTGGTGATGCAGCACGAACTCGCGCCACGAACCATGGGTCTGTCCTCCCTGGTCACGCGCTGAGTGGAGGTCCGATGACACCGGCGGAATCGGTCCCGATGGGCCCAGCGGGAGGCGGACATCGCAGGCGGCCGGGCGGGAGCCCGGAGACGCCCCCGGAGCCGAAGCACCTCCATTTCGAGCGACTGGCCGACCGCTACGGCGCCGCCCGGCCGCCCTACCCCACCGCCCTGTACGACCGCCTGAGCGTCGAGGGCGTGATCGGGCCGGGTCTGCGCGTGGTCGAGGTCGGTGCCGGCAGCGGCGGGGCCACCGGAGAACTCGTCGCCCGCGGGTGCGATGTGGTCGCCGTCGAACCCGGCCCAGGTCTGCGGCAGCAGCTCCTGCGCGACCATCCCGGCGTCCGGGTGCTCCGAGGGCGGGTGGAGGACGTGGC
>DAIESZ010000077.1 GCA_027346035.1 Propionibacteriaceae bacterium | reverse complement strand
ACCACGTCGACCAAGCCCTCCACCAAGCCGTCCGCCTCGTCCACCGCCTCCGCCGGAGGTCACTGATGGCCGGGCGACACGATTCGCACGAATCCGGCCCCCAGCGCCCCCGGACGCGGGCGGCCTCGACCGGGTTGTCGTCGAGTAGGACGTCGTCGGGCCGCCCCCGCACCGCGTCCTCGCCCCGCTCCCGCGGCGCGGCCCCAGGCGCCCGGCCGACCCGGCGTCCGGCCCCCAGGAGCCGCCGGTCACGGCACCGTTTCCCGGTCGGCAACTCCGGCCGTCGGCTACGGATCCTCATCGGCCTGGTCACCATGGCCCTCGTGCTGCTGCTCGGCCGGGCGTTCCAGCTGCAGGCGCTCGACTCCCAGTCCTACGCCGCCGCGGCGGCTCGGCAGATGACCCGCACCCAGGAACTCCAGCCCGTGCGCGGCGAGATCCTCGATCGCAACGGGAAGGTGCTGGCGATGAGCGAGCCCGCGGTGCGGGTGATCGCCGACCCGTCGATCATCGCGACCAACGGCATCGACCCCCGGCTCACGCTCACGGCGTCCGAACAGGCCGCGGCCAACGCCGCCCCGCAGGCGATCGCGACGATCCTCGCGAAGTACCTCGGCGGCTCGCCCAGCGACTACATCAAGTACCTCACCGCCAAGCAGCCGAACTCGAGCGCGTGGAGCATGTACCAGGTGGTCAAGGCGCAGGTGCCGGCATGGACCTACGTGCAGCTGACCAACGCACTGGCGGCCGGCGGCGAGGCGGACGGCCACAAGGTCGCCGCGTGGTACGGCATCTACAAGGAGGACGACCCGATCAGGGTCTACCCGTCGGGGCCGGTGGCCTCGAACATCGTCGGCTTCATGCGCGCCAACGGCAAGCCGGGAGGCGGACTCGAGTACACGCTCAACAGTTCGCTGGCGGGCGTCCCCGGCCGGGAGAGTTACGAGGTCGCCGCCTACGGTCGGATCCCCCTGGGCAACTCCACGCTCACCCCCGCAGTGAACGGCACGAGCTACACCCTCACGATCGACAGCGAGATGCAGTTGCTGGCCCAGAACGCCATCTCGTCGCAGGTGAAGGTCACCGGCGCCAACAGCGGCACGGCCATCGTCATGAACGTCAAGACCGGCGAGGTGCTGGCCATGGCCACCAGTCCGGGCTACGACCCCAACAACATCACCGCGGCCAACCTCGGCGACCTCGGCGACCTGGCGGTCACCACCCCCTACGAACCCGGTTCGGTCGAGAAGGTGCTGACCATGGCCACGCTCGCCGACCAGGGCCTGGTCACCGCCAACACCCACGTCGTGGTGCCGTCGCGGATCGCGAGCGGCGGCGGCTATATCCACGACGTGTTCGCCCACGGGACGATGTACATGACGGCCCGCGGCATCGTGGCGGAGTCCTCGAACATCGGCATGACCGAACTGGCGCGCACGATGAGCAAGCAGTCGTTCATCGACCACCTCCAGTCGTTCGGGCTCGGCCAGCCGACCGGGATCGGCCTGCCGGGCGAATCGGGCGGGTCGCTGCCGAGCGCCAACATGCCCGACTACACCCGTGACCAGATCTCGTTCGGACAGGGCCTGTCGGTGACCGCCATCCAGATGGCCTCGGCGATCGCCGCGGTCGCCAACGGGGGTGTCTACAACCCGCCGACGATCATCAAGTCGGCCGTCGACGGCAAGGGGAATCCGGTGGCGCTGCCGCAGCGTCAGCCGCACCGCGTGGTCTCGGCGGCCGCGGCCTCCCAGGTTCTTGACATGATGGAGGCCGTGATCACCCAGATCGGCGGAGGAACCCGCGAGATCCCGAACTACCGCATGCTCGGCAAGTCGGGCACCGCGGAGATCGCCAGCGACGGCGCCAAGAACGGCTACACGGCCAGCTTCGTCGGCGTCGCGCCGGCCGAGAACCCGCAGATCCTCGTCTATGTGGTCCTCCAGCACCCCATCCACGGCACCGAGGGTGGCGTCATCGCCGTCCCCGTGGTGAAGCAGCTCATGCAGCTGGCGCTGCCCCGCTACGGTGTGCCCCCCTCGACCACGCCGCCGCGCGTGGAGCAGCTCTTCTACAAGTGAGCTGAGCGACTCCGCGACCATGACTGCCGACCCCACGCCGCCCGGCCTCGCCCCGTTGCGACCCCGGGGCACCCGACCCGTCAGCCTCGCCGAGGCGTGCGCCGATCTCGGAGCGACCCTCCCACCCGGTGACGTCCGGATCACCGGCGTCAGCCTCGACTCCCGGACGATCGCTCCCGGCGAGTTGTACGTCGCCCTGCCGGGCAGCCGCACCCACGGTGCCGCCTTCGCCGCGGCGGCGGCCGAGCGAGGTGCCCGGGCGGCCCTCACCGATCCGGCCGGACGCGACGCCTGCGTGGCTGCCGGGCTGGTGACCGTGGTCGTCCACGACCCCCGCGTGGCCATGGCGACGGTCTCGGCCAGGGTCTTCCCCACCGAGCGGCTGACCCTGCTCGGCATCACCGGCACCAACGGCAAGACCACCACCTCGTACCTCGTCGAGGCCGCCCTGCGCGCCGCGGGTCGGCGGGTCGGCACGATCGGCACCGTCGGCTTCCGGTTCGACGGGGGGACGCTCGCGGGCAACCGCACGACGGTCACGACTCCCGAGTCGCCCGACCTCATGGCCCTGCTGTCGGTGTTCGCCGAGCGCGGCGCCGACACCGTGGTGATGGAGGTCAGCTCGCACGCCCTCGCGCTGCACCGGGTCGACGGCGTCCCGTTCGCCGTGGGCGCGTTCGTCAACCTCGGGCGGGACCATCTCGACTTCCACCACACGATGGAGGCCTACTTCGAGGCCAAGGCCCGGCTGTTCGAGCCCGGACGCTGCGACGTCGCGGTGATCAACATCGACGACCCTCACGGACGCCGGCTCGCCGAGCGAGTGGCCCGGACCGAGGCTGCCCGGCTCGTGACGACGGGCACCGACGCCTCGGCCGACTACCGGATCCTCGGCTGGGAGCCGACCGCCGCCGGCTCACGGTTCGACGTGCGCACGCCGACCGGCTCCCACCGTCTCGAGTTGGCGCTCCCCGGCGGCTACAACGTGACCAACGCGGTGATCGCCCTGGCCATGGTCGAGGCCGTCGGCGTCGACCCGGTGACCGCGGCCCCGGGCCTGGCCACCGCCCTGGTACCGGGCCGCACGCAGATCGTCGACCTGGGGCCCGGAGCGCCGCGCGCGGTCGTCGACTTCGCGCACACACCCCAGGCGATCGGATCGGTGCTCTCGGCACTGCCCCCCGGGTCGCCGGTGGTGGTCGTCGTGGGGGCCGGCGGTGACCGCGACGTGTTCAAGCGGACGCCGATGGGCGAGGCCGCGGCCGCGGCCGCCGACGTCGTCATCGTCACCGACGACAACCCGCGCACCGAGGATCCCACGGCGATCCGGGCCGGGGTGCTGCAGGGCGCCCGGACCCCCGCTCGGGCCGCGCTGGTGCTGGAGGTGGCCGACCGCCGGGCGGCGATCCTCGAGGGGCTGCGCCGGGCAGGTTCCGGTGGTGTCGTGGCGGTGCTCGGCAAGGGACACGAGCACGGTCAGGACGTGGGCGGGCGGATCCTGCCGTTCGACGACGTGGCCGTCGTGCGCGAATGCTGGGCCCGACTCTCCCGGGAGGAACGATGAGGATCACGACCGCGGGGGACCTGGCCGCGCTCGCGGGGGGCACGCTTCAGGGCGACGCCGCATGCCCGGTGGGTCCCGACGTCGTCGTCGACGCGCGGCTCGCCACGGGGGGGAGCGTGTTCGTCGCGATCCCCGGGGAGCGGGTCGACGGGCACGACTTCGCCGACCAGGCGGCTGGTCACGGTGCGGCCGCGGTGATCGCCACCCGCCCCACCGGGGCCGACCTGGCCCACGTGATCGTCGACGACTCGGTGGCCGGGCTCGGCAGGCTCGCGTCCGGCCTGGTCCGACGCGCCATCGGGGAGGGCCTCGTGGTGCTGGCCATCACCGGCAGCTCGGGCAAGACGAGCACGAAGGACCTCCTCGCGCAGGTGCTCGAACACGACGGGCCCACCGTGTCGCCGGTCGGGTCGTTCAACAACGAGATCGGCGTGCCGCTCACCGCATGCCAGGTCGATGAGCGGACGCGGTACCTCGTCAGTGAGATGGGGGCACGGGGTATCGGCCACCTCCGGTGGCTCACCGGGCTCATCCCTCCGACGATCTCGCTCGTGCTCAACGTGGGCTCGGCCCATCTGGGCGAGTTCGGCAGTGTCGAGAACATCGCGATCGCCAAGGGCGAGCTCGTCGAGGCGCTGGCTCCGGGGGGATGGGCGGTGCTCAACGCC
>DAIESZ010000073.1 GCA_027346035.1 Propionibacteriaceae bacterium | reverse complement strand
CGACTGTGAACGGTGCGGAAGTTCGCCGCGCCGGCGAGGTGGTGTTCGTCGGGGCCGGCCCCGGGGCTCCCGATCTGATCACCCTGCGTGGCACCCAGGCCATCGCCGAGGCCGACATCGTCATCTGGGCGTCGAGCCTCGTCGACCCGGGAATCATCGCCACGGCACGATCCGACGCGCTCGTCATCGACTCCGCCTCTGCGTCACTGGAGGACCTCGCGCCGATCTACGAACGGGCCCGCGACGAGGCGCTCCTGGTCGCCCGTGTGCACACCGGCGACCCGTCGATCTATGGCGCCACCGCGGAGCAGCGCCTCCTGTGCGAGCGTGTCGGGATCGCGCACCGCACCATCCCCGGGGTTTCGGCGTTCTCGGCGGCTGCCGCGCGGATGGACGCCGAGATCACCGTCCCCGAGGTCAGCCAGACGTTGATCCTCACCCGCCTGGAGGGCGGACGGACCCCCATGCCCGACAGGGAGACGGCACGCGGTTTCGCCACCCATGGGGTGACCATGGCGCTCTACTTGTCGGCGGCGCGCAACAAGGTGCTACAGGAGGAACTGGTCGCCGGCGGCTACCAGCCGGACACGCCCTGCATCGTGGGGTATCGGGTCAGCTGGCCCGACGAGGTCGTGCTGCGCTGCCGTCTGGACGACCTGTCGGCCACCATGAAGGCGCACCGGTTGTGGAAGCACACGGTCGTGCTGGTTGGCCCCGCCCTGGCCGAACGGGGGTCGACGCGCAGTCACCTCTACCACCCCGGCTTCCGCCACGAATACCGGGCGTCCGACGGGTCGCCGGTCATCACCCGGGATGAGGGGTGATCACGGTGCACTGGCCGCTGGGTGAACCCGACCGGCAGTTCCGCGATGAGGTCGGGTCCGAGCCCCGGGTGGCGGGGGAACCCCTGGACCCGGGGGCCCTGCCCGTGCCCCCGGATCGAACGGCGCGGTCACTCCGACGGGCGCGTCGGGAGCGGGTCGGAACCATCGACATCGTGAGCGGAGCCGGCGAATGATCGGACAAGTCGTGAGGGGGCAGGCGAGCCGTGCGCGAGCCGACGACATCGACCGCATCCTGGGCGAACCGACGACCCGTTACACCGAAGGCGCGGTCTCCGGGATCCCGCGGGCCTGGGCCGAATGTGACGTCATCATCAGCCACCTGGCGCTGGGCGCCACCACCCGGATCATCGCCCCGCTGCTGACCTCCAAAGGAACCGATCCTGGCGTCGTGGTGGTCGACCACGCCGGTCGCTTCGTCGTTCCGCTCGTCGGAGGGCACGCGCGGGGCGCCAATGAGGTGGCGAGGCGTCTCGCCGAGGGGCTGGGCGCGACCGCGGTGGTGACGACGGCCACGGATTCGGTGGGCGTCCCGGCGCTCGACACGCTGGGCTGGAAATGGTCCGGCGATGTCGCGGCCGTGTCGCGGTGCATTCTCGATGGGGACCCCGTCGACGTGGTGCGGACGAGCCGCTGGCCCCTGCCACCCCTTCCGAGTTCGGTCGCTGTACTCGATCCCCCGGCGGCTCTCCGCCCCGAGGCTGTCGCCCGGGTCGTCGTCACGGACCAGATCCCCGTCGCCGGCAGCGACCTCCCGACGGTCGTCCTCGCGCCACCCAGCCTCGTTGTGGGGATGGGCTGCAATCGCGGGACGTCCCGCGAGAGCCTTCGCCGCCTGCTCGACTCGTCGTTGGCAGGCGCCGGGTTGTCCACGGCGTCCATCGCCGCCCTGGTCTCGGTGGACACGAAGGCGGACGAGACAGGGCTGGTCGGCCTGGCTGCCGAGCTCGGGGTGCCGTTGATCACCTACCCACCGACGGGGCTCGCGGCTCAGGTCGTGCCCAACCCCAGCGATGCGCCACTGGTCGCCGTCGGCACCCCGAGCGTCGCCGAGGCGTCCGTGGTTGCGCACGGTGCCCACCTCGTCGTTTCCAAGCAGCGGACCCCGGAGGCCACCTGCGCGATCGGACGGATCCCTGCCCGTGGTCGGCTGGCCATCGTCGGGCTCGGACCAGGGGCCCGCGACCTCACCACTCCCCGGGCGCAGAAGGCGATCACCGCGGCCTCGATCGTGGTCGGCTATCGCCCCTACGTCGCCCAGGTGAGCGACCTCATCCGACCGGGAACCAGGATCGTGAGCACACCCATGGGTAAGGAGGAGGAGCGCACGGCGGCCGCGATCGCGCTCGCCCGGGAGGGCAACGCCGTGGCGCTCGTCTGCTCCGGCGACCCAGCGATCTACGCCATGGCGTCGCCCACTCTGGAACGAGGCACGGAAGGGATCGACGTGGAAGTGGTCCCCGGTGTTACCGCGAGCTTGGCGGTCTCGGCCATCCTGGGGGCGCCGCTCGGACACGACCACGTGACCATCTCGCTGTCCGACCTGCACACGAGCTGGGACACGATCATGACCCGGGTACGCGCGGCGGCCGGGGCCGACCTGGTGACCGTGTTGTACAACCCACGAAGTCGCACCAGGCTGCACCATCTCCCCGATGCTCTGGCCGTGTTCGCCGAACACCGGCCACCCTCAACCCCAGTGGCCGTCGTCGAGGAGGCCGAACGTCCCGATCAGAGGGTGACCCTCACGACACTGGCGGACATCGATGCGGACATCGTGACCATGAACTCGCTGGTCGTGGTCGGGTCCTCGACCACCCGCTACGTCCCTGCCGGCGCAGGAAGGATCGCCATGGTGACCCCGCGCGACTACCACTGGATGTCGAAGTGAGCCTGAACGAGGCTGGGGACGGGATCCCTTGACGTTCCCGACCTCCACCGGGGGGTCGGTCCCACTGGTCATCGCGGGACACGGAACGCGTGATCCGGCCGGCGTGGCCGCGTGCCTGGCGCTGGTCGAGCGGGTCCGCTCGCTGCTGCCGGGGGTGCGCGTCGAGCCGGGCTTCGTCGAGCTCACCCCGCCGACAATCAAGCAGGCCGTCTCGTCGGTCTTGACCGACCGTGCCGACGGCGTGGTCGTCGTCCCACTGATGATCGGTGCGGGTGGACACGTTCGGGTGGACATCCCCGACGCGATCGCGGCGGCGCGCCATGACCACGGCACGGCCAGGGTCGCATACGGGGGCCACCTCGGCGCGCCGGCTCCGATGGTCCGCGCCGCCTGGCAACGGATTGACAATGCGCGGGGCAATTGGGACCCCTCCGACGTCGGTCTCGTCGTGGTCGGTCGGGGGTGCAGTGTGACCGACGCCAATGCCGACCACGCCCGTCTCACCCGGGTGCTGCAGGAGGCCGGGGGATACGCCCACGCGGTGCCTGCATTCATCCAGGTGGCCCGACCAAGTGTCGCGGAGGCACTGGACATGGCCTGTGCCGTTGGCCACAAGCGGCTGCTGGTGATGCCGCACTACCTGTTCCCCGGTCGCCTCACCGCCTGGGTCCGGGACGCCGTCGCCGCATGGGCGATCACTCATCCGGATGTCGAGGTGCGGATCGCGGAACCGATCGGCGACTGCCCCGAACTTGCGGAGGTCGTGGTTGCGCGATACCGCCACGCGGCGAGGACACTGGTCGCGCAATCCACCTCACCCGCGTATCTGTCCGGCCTGCTACTGCGCGGGCGCCGCGTGGTCGTCATCGGCGGGGGGACGGTCGCGCAGCGTCGGGTCCCCGCGCTGATTGCCGCAGGCGCCGACGTTGTCGTCGTGGCACCGGAGCTGCACCCGGGTCTGCGGGTGATGGCACGGGACCGGCGGATCACCTGGCATGCACGGACCTTCCGGGAGGCCGACCTCGAAGGAGCGTGGTACGTGCTGGCGGCCACCGACGATCACGA
>DAIESZ010000057.1 GCA_027346035.1 Propionibacteriaceae bacterium | reverse complement strand
GCCGGTGCCCTCGACCCACGACGCCAGCCGCTCCTGCCAGGGGACGCCGCCGACGATCGCCCAGTTGCCCAGCACCTGGAGCATGCCGCCGTCGGTGAGGTGCGCCGGTGCCCGCCCGACCACCTCGCGTACGAGGCCGTCGCCGCCGAACGTGCCCTCACGGTAGGTGAGTCGTGCGGCATCGGTGGTGGGTGGGCTCATGACGTAGGGCGGGTTGGTCACGATGAGGTCGAACCGCTCCCCCGCGACGGGCGCGTACAGGCTGCCCTCCCGCAACTCGATGTCGGCCTCGTTGAGGGCGGCGGTGAGCGCGGCCAACCGCAACGCCCGCCGATTCACATCGGTGCCGACGACCCGCCGGGCGTGTCGGCCAAGATGCAGCGCCTGCACCCCGCACCCGGTGCCGAGGTCGAGTGCCGACCCCACCGGACGCCGCGCGGTGAGCTGCGCCAGCGACGTCGAAGCCGGCGACACCCCGAGGACGTAGTCGGGGCGGGTCGGAGTGGTCACCTGGTTCATGCCCGGAGCCAGGTCGCTGACCACCCAGCCGCTGTCGGACTCACCGCGCACCGGCTGGTCGCCGCCGTAGGGACGGATGTCGACCCCCGCGCGGATCTGGTCGCCGTCGCGCCGCAGGATGCCGGCGTCCAGCAGGAGCGACACGTCGAGCGCGTGCGCGGCCTCGTCCGCCGCGACTGGCAGTTGCAGCAGCCAGAGCCGGATGAGCGTGGCCTGGGGGTCGGTGGCGTCGGCGATTCCCACCTCGGCGGGCACGGTCGAGTTGCGCAGCAACCCGGCCTGACCGGCCTCGCCGATGCGCTCCAGGACGGAGTCGATGGTGTAGCCGGCGGCCAGCAGGCGCGCCCGCAGGTCGCGGACGGCGTCGGGGGCGAGCGCCTCGCCCGGCTCGATCGGCACAGGGTTCATGGCCCTACTGTGCCATCCCGACGTGGGAGCTCCGCTAGCGTTGACCGGTGCCTCACCCCCCGCACGCCCCGTCACCGGACGCCGCGCTGCGGGGCGCATGCCTGGTGGAAAGGGCCTGGCCGCTGTTGCCGGACGCGCCGGGCGTGTACCGATTCCGCGATCCGCGGCACCGCGTGATGTACACCGGTCGCGCCACCGATCTCCGGTCACGCGTGCGCAGCTACGCCGGCCCACTGCGTGACCGGCCGCACCTGCGCCGGATGGTCGCGCAGGTCGCCGAGGTGGAGGCGCTCGAATGCGCCGGCGTCCACGAGTCCGCCTGGCTCGAGCGCAACCTGCTCGAACGCTCGTTGTCCCGGTTCAACCGCGTGCGCGGCGGAGCGGAGCAGCCGGTCTGGTTGGTCGTCGACAGCGGTCCCGAGTCACCCGGGGTGTCGCTCGTCGTCGAGCGCCCGGCGTCGGGGCGGGTGTTCGGCCCGGTGCTCGGCAGCGAGAAGGCTCGGGCCGCCCGCTCGGGGCTGTTGCGGGCCTACCCGCTGCCCTTGACGGGGACCGCGATGTCACGCGGGCAGCACTCGCTCGCCGATGCGCGCGAGGTCGGCCCCGCGGATCTCGAGCGGTTCGCGTCGTGCCTGCTCGACGTGTTTCGCGGCGAGCCGCGTGCGCTGGGCAGGCTGGAGTCGACACTGACATCGCTGCGCGATGAGATGTCCACACGCCTCGCCTACGAGACCGCGGCCGCGATCACCGAGGAACTCGCGGCCGTCCGATGGATCCTCGCGCCCCAGCGCGTGACCGGACGAGGCGACCACGACACCACCGTTCACGGCACCGCGTCCGGTCTGCTGCTCACCCTGACCGGGCATGCCGGCGCGATCGACGAGTGGCGCACCACCTCGGTCGATCGCCTGACGGGCGAGAGGCTGGCCGCCGCCTCACCCCCGGACCTGCGCGAGTGGGCGGCGACCAACGCCGGCCTGGCCGCCCGGCTGGTCGACGCGGGGATCATGCGGCCCGTCCGAGTCTCGACGCCCGCGATCCGGTGACCCCCGGGCGGGGTGGGCCGACGCTGTCACCATCCCGTGGCACGCTGGTGCCCATGGCGGTTCCGGGGTGGTTGCGAGACGACGAGTCGGTCGTGTTCGTGCACCATCGCCCGGCCTCGGCCGGCACCAGGGCCGAGTGGCCGCTGTGGCTGCCGTCCGAGGTCGTCGACTCGATCGCTGCGATCGGTGTGGCCAGGCCCTGGCGGCACCAGCGGGAGTTCGCCGACCTGGCGTTCGCCGGACGACACGCGGCGATCAGCACCGGCACGGCCTCGGGCAAGACCCTGGGATACCTCATGCCGGTCATGGCGGCCACCGCCGTTGCCGACGGGGTGGTGGGCCACCTGCCCGACAGCGCGCGTGCGCGGCTCGGCGTCCGCGGGCACACCGCGCTCTACATCGCCCCCACCAAGGCCCTCGCCCACGACCAACTGCGGGCCGCACGCACCCTCGGCCCGTCCGGGTGGCGTATCGCAGCCCTCGACGGCGACTCCGACGAGGCGGAACGCCGGTTCGCCCGCGACTTCGCCACCTACGTTCTCACCAACCCCGACATGCTGCACCGCTCGGTGCTGCCCAACCACGCGCGGTGGTCCCGTTTCCTCGGTGCGCTGCGGTACGTGGTCATCGACGAGTCGCACCGCTATCGGGGGGTGTTCGGGGCGCATGTGGCCGCGGTCATCCGCCGGCTGCGTCGCCTGTGCGCCCAATACGGCGCCGACCCGGTGTTCCTGCTGGCCAGCGCGACCTCGACGAACGCGGGCGAGGCGGGAGGGCGCCTCATCGGCGAACCGTCAGTCTCGGTCGTCGACCTCGACTCCTCGGTCCGGGCGGCTCGCGACGTCGTGCTGTGGCGGCCGGCGCAGTCGCTGTCACACGACACGGCCCGGCTCACGGCGGGCCTCGTCGACGAGGCTCGCCAGACCATCACGTTCGTGTCGTCGCGCAAGCAGGCCGAACTCACGGCGGTGGCGGCCCAGCACCTCGTCACCACCGGCCGCGAGATCGCGAGCTACCGGTCCGGATACCTGGCGGCCGACCGACGCGACATCGAGCAGAACCTGTCGTCGGGAGCGCTCGGCGGCGTCGTCGCCACCACCGCGCTCGAACTGGGCATCGACATCGCGGGTATGGACGCCGTGGTCATCGCCGGGTTTCCCGGAACGCTGGCCGCCCTGTGGCAGCAGGCCGGCCGCGCCGGACGTGGCGAGCGTGACGCACTGGTCGTGGTCGGGGCACGCGAGGATCCGCTCGACGTCTATCTGTTCGATCACCCCGAACTGCTGTTCGACGCGCCGGTCGAACAGACCGTGCTGCACCCCGACAATCCGCACGTGCTCGGCCCGCACCTGGCGGCCGCCGCGCAGGAGGCCCACCTCACCCCGGCCGACGAGCGCTGGTTCGGGCCGTCGATGCCGCCGGTGGTCAAGCAGCTCGTGCGTCAACAGTTGCTCCGGGCGCGTCCCTCGGGCTGGTTCTGGACCCGGCCTGAACGCGCCGTCGACAGCATCGATCTGCGCTCCCTCGGTGGCCGGCCTCTCGACATCATCGATCGCGACTCGGGCCGAGTGCTGGGGCAGGTGGACCGTGACGCCGCCGACCGCACGGTGCACGAGGGGGCCGTCTACCTGCACCTCGGCGAGCAGTGGCTCGTCGACGAGCTGAGGGCCGACGAGAACCACGCCCTGGTTCACCGGGCGCGACCGGGCTATTACACCCAGCCGCGGACCCTCGACGACGTGCGGATCCTGCACGAGCAGCAGCGTCGGCCGTTCGGTGCGGGCTACGTGTGCCGGGGGGACGTCGAATTGTCGAGCCGAGTGGTCGGCTACCTTCGCCGCGACGAGATCACCCACGATGTGTGGGACCAGACGCCACTCGACCTGCCGGTGCGCACCCTGCGCACGCAGGCGATGTGGTGGATCATCCCCGACGAACTCGTCGCCACCCTCGGATTCACCCAGGTGCAGCTCGCCAGCGCCGCCCACGCGGCCGAGCACACCGCGATCGGGCTGCTGCCCGTGTTCGCCCCGTGCGACCGATGGAACATCGGCGGACTGTCGACCGCTATGCACCCCGACACGGGCACGTGCACGATCATCGTCCACGACGGCCACCCGGGGGGTGCTGGGTTCGCCCACCGCGGCTACGACGTCGCCGAGAGCTGGGCCCGGGCCACGCTCGACCGGCTCGAGTCGTGCCCCTGTGCCGAGGGGTGCCCGGCCTGTGTCGTGTCGCCCAAGTGCGGCAACGCCAACCAGATGATCAGCAAGCCGCACGCCCGTGCGCTGTTGAGCGCACTGCTGGCCGGATCCCGTGCCGGGGTGAGTCCCCCTGCCGAGGTGGGTCCCCGTGCCGAGGGGGTCGCCACGCGGCGGTCAGCGCATCCCTGACCCGGCCACCGCGTCGGCACCCACCGCACGCGGGCCCCCGGTGACTCGCGGGTGCAGCGCGACCGACACGCGCACCGTGACGGCGAACGCCTGCGGGGCACCGCTGACCCGGCATCGCACGAGACCCGCGCGGTTCGAGGTCGCGATCACCCGGGCGGCCGCGCAGGGATCGCGGCCGGCCGCGTAGGCACCGGCTCCGGCCAGCGCGGCCAGGTCGGCGGCACGGCGCGCCTGTTGCGCGGCGTCGGTCCACGCGACGATCCACCACCCGGCCATGGTTGCGGCGACCAGCACCATCATGGCGATGGCGGTGAGCACCGTGCCCGACCCGCGGTCGCCCCTCGCCCATCGTCG
>DAIESZ010000050.1 GCA_027346035.1 Propionibacteriaceae bacterium | reverse complement strand
CCTCAGATCCGGGTGCCGACCGCGGCACCGATGCCGTAGGTGACGGCCATCGCCGCCAGGCCCCACGTGATGTTGCGGGCGATGGCCCGGCCGCGCGGCGCCTGGCCGAGTGCCGCGCTGATGTAGCCGGTGAGCAGGAGGGCGACCGCGGCGGCGACAACCGTGGCGATGATGCCCGCGCTTCCGTGAATCAGCACGATGGCCAGTGTCGGGATGATCGACCCGACGAGGAATGACACCATCGAGGCCAGGGCGGCGTGCCAGGGGCTGGTGAAGTCCTCGTGGTCGATGCCGAGTTCGGTCTCGGCGTGGGCCGCGAGCGCGTCGCGGGCGTGCAGCTGATGGGCGACCTCGAGGGCCAGTTCGGCGCTCAGGCCCTTCTGCACGTAGAGCCCGGCGAGTTCCTGGAGCTCCTCCTCGGGATAGTCGGCCAGCTCCTGGCGTTCCTTGGCGATGAGCGCCATCTCGGTGTCGCGCTGGGTGCTCACCGACACGTACTCTCCGGCAGCCATCGACAGGGCGCCGGCGGCGATGCCGGCCAGGCCGGCGGTGAGGATCGCGGCGGAGCCGGCGCCCGATGCCGCGACACCGATGACCAGGCCCGACATCGACACGATGCCGTCGTTGGCCCCGAGGACGCCGGCGCGGAGCCAGTTGAGCCGCGCCCCGCTGCCCTTGGCATGGCCCTCGCCGGCGTGGTCGATCATGTTCTGCAGGTCGCGTTCGAGTTGGTCGCCCACGGCGTCGGTGGCAGGACCGCGGGGCGTGGTGTCATCGGGCAGCTGGCTGTCAGTCATGGCGACGGCTCCTGATCGGGCTGAGAAGTGGGGGACTGTACGCCCAGTGAACCTCCCGCGCGCGGCATCGTCAAATCATCTGCGCAAGTGATTAGGTGAGCCTTGCCTGTATCGCTTCATCATTTGCGCAGACGATGAGATGGCGTGAGACTGGGGGGATGAGTGAGCCGTTGTCGACGCCGGACGCCGGTGTTCTGGACGACGCCGCCCACACCTTCGCGATGTTGGCGTCCGCGCCCCGACTGCACCTGTTGTGGATCCTCTCACGGCAGGAACGTGATGTCACCGAGCTCACGGGCCTGGTCGGGGCCAGCGGCCCGGCGGTCAGCCAGCATCTCGCCAAGCTGCGCCTGGCGGGCCTGGTCAGCGCCCGACGGATGGGCAAGCACCAGTTCTACACCGTCGACGATCCGCACGTCGTCGAACTCGTCCGCCAGGTCATCGATCACCACGTCGAGCTGCGGGCGCGCCGCTGATCCGGCGCCCGCGGACGAGGTCAAGAGTGGGTAACGATCCCGTCCACCGGGGCCTTCGGTGTGCCCTTCCCGGGGGACGCGGGGATACCGTCTACTCGCAAGAGCCCGCTTGCGCCTGAACGCAACGGGCTTCGAGTGTTTCCGGCCCCGGGGGGCCGGGCTTGAGGAGGATCCATGCCCAGCATCGTCGTTGTGGGCGCCCAGTGGGGCGACGAAGGCAAGGGGAAGGCCACCGACGCCCTCGGCGAGCGGGTCGACTACTGCGTGCGCTATTCGGGCGGCAACAACGCGGGGCACACGATCGTGGTCGGCGGCGAGAAGTTCGTGCTGCACCTGCTCCCGTCGGGCATCCTCAACCCGAACACGGTCACCGTCATCGGCAACGGCGTGGTCATCGACCTCGACGTGCTGAAGCAGGAGCTCGACGTGCTCGCCTCGCGCGGCGTCCAGGTGCCCCACCCGCTGATCAGCGCCAATGCGCACATCATCGCCCCTTACCACCAGACGATCGACCGGGTCACCGAACGCTTCCTCGGTAAGCGCCGCATCGGCACCACCGGACGCGGAGTCGGGCCGGCCTACGCCGACAAGGTGAACCGGGTCGGCATCCGGGTGCAGGACCTGTTCGACGAGTCGATCCTGCGGCAGAAGGTCGAGGCAGCCCTCGACCAGAAGAACCACCTCCTGGTCAAGCTCTACAACCGGCGCGAGATCGACCCCGTGCAGGTGACCGAACTGCTGCTGAGCCACGCCGAGCGGTTGCGCCCCCATGTCGTCGACGCCGCCCGGGTGCTCAACGACGCGCTCGACGCGGGCAAGACCGTGCTGTTCGAGGGCGCACAGGCGCACCACCTCGACGTCGACCACGGCACCTACCCCTACGTCACCTCGTCGAACCCGATCGCCGGAGGTGCGTGCACGGGTGCGGGCGTCGGACCGACCCGGATCGACCGGTCGGTGGGTATCGCGAAGGCCTACACCACCCGGGTCGGCGAGGGTCCGTTCCCCACGGAGCTGTTCGACGAGGACGGCGACAAACTGCGCAGCATCGGCAGCGAATACGGGGCGACCACCGGCCGCAAGCGCCGGTGTGGCTGGTTCGACGCCCTGGTCGTCGAGCAGGCGTGCAAGGTCAACGCGTTCACCGACGTCTTCCTCACCAAGCTCGACGTGCTCACCGGCTGGGAGAAGATCCCGGTGTGCGTCGCCTACGACGTCGAAGGCACCCGGCACGACGTGATGCCGATGACCCAGAGCGAGCTGCACCATGCGGTGCCGATCTATGAGTTTCTCGACGGGTGGACCGAGGACATCTCCGCGGCGCGGTCGTTCAACGACCTGCCGGACGCCGCGCGGCGTTACGTGCTCCGCCTCGAGGAACTGATCGGGTGCCGGATCAGCGGTATCGGGGTGGGTCCGGGCCGCGAGCAGAGCATCGTCATCCACGACCTTCTCTGACTGTGGTCGCGGCCACCCCGTGGGGTGGTTGCGTCACTACAGTGACCGTATGGCCCACCTGTTCATCATCGACTTCACCTACACGGCGTCCCTCGAGCGCATCGACGAGATGCTCGACGAGCAGCGGGCCTGGTTCGACGACGGATACGGCGCGGGGGTGCTGCTGGCGTCGGGCCGCAAGGTGCCGCGCAAGGGGACGATCATCCTGGCGGTGGGCCAGTCGGCCGCTGAGATCGACCGGTATTTCCAGGGCTCACCGTTCGTGCGGGACGGCCTGGTCGAGCACCGGATCACCGAGTTCGTGCCGAGCAAGACGTGCGACGCCCTCACGCAGTACCGGGCGGACAAGTAGCCTCAGGTGGACGCCGGCAGATGCCGGTCGATGCCGAGCAGCGGGACGATGGCGGTGATCGCGCCGCCGGCCGCGAGCCACATGGTGGGCATCAGCCCCAGGTGCTGGCCCAGCCAGCCGCCGGCCAGCGCCGAGATCGGCAGCACGCCCCACACCACGAAGCGCACCGACGCGTTCATCCGCCCCAGAAGGTTCTTGGGACACAGCCGCTGGCGCAGGCTCACCTGAGTGATGTTGTAGACGAGCACGCCCACCGACAGCACGAGATCGGCGACCACCAGCGCGGCGAACGCCAGCCACTTGTCACCGAGGACGCCCGCGAGCGGCTGCAGGAGGCCGGCCGCGAACGCGACGAGGATCCCGATCCGCATGACCGACCCGCCCGGGAGGCGTCGCTGCAGGGCGGGGGTGATCGACGCACCTACGGCGCCGCCCACGCTCGAGGCGGTCATCACGACTCCGTAGAGGAACGGTGACAGGCCGATTTGGCGCAGCACGAGCAGGGGTACGAGCGTGAAGCCCATGGTGGCGAACAGGTTCGACAGTCCTGTGCAGGTGACGATCCGGCGCAGCGCCGGTTGGGAGACGACGAAGTCGAGGCCCTCGCGGATCTCCCGCACCAGCGAACGTTCCTGCGGCGGGTGTGCTTCGTGCAGGGCGGTGCGGTAGCCGTGCTCGTCGTCGCGGGTGAGGCTGAGGAACACCACGCTGGCGAGGTAGCCGAACGCGTCGGCGAGCATCAGGAACGGGGCGCTCATCACCTTGAGCGCCAGCCCGCCGAGCGCCGGCCCGCCCATCGTGGCGATCTGGGAGGTCGTCTCGAGTCGGGCGTTGGCCGTGCCGATCTCGTCCTCGGGAACCAGCACGGGGACGAAGCTCTGGTAGGCCACGTCGAAGAACACGCTGGCGATCCCGACGATGCCACCGACGAGGTACAGGTGCCAGATCTGCAGGTGGCCGGTGAACCACAGCAGCGGCACGGCGAATGAGGCGACGAAGCGCAGCAGGTCCGCGAAGATCATCGTGCGCCGCTTGAACCATCGGTCGATCCACGCGCCGGCGGGCAGGCCGACGATGAGGAACGCGGCGGTCTGGGCGGCGTTGAGGTAGCCGAGGTCCTGCTCGGACGCCGACAGCAACTCGACCGCCAGCACCGGCAGGGCGACCGCCGCCAGCCTGGCCCCGAACTGGGCCAGCGTCTGGCCCGTCCAGAAGCGCAGGAAGTTTCCGCTGCGGACGCCGCCGACGTGCGAGATCTCCTGGACCGGGGCGGCGCTCATGGGCGATCAGTCTGCCGCACGGGGGCGTCACCTCCGAGCAGACACCGCGCGGTTCCGGGTCGTGGTCGACCCGGAAGGGCGCGGCGTCCGGCGGGTCAGGGACGCCGGAGGGCGCGCAGGCCGAGGTGGGGCGGGTCGGGACGGGTGAAGGCCCACTCGGGATCGGTGAGCATCCGGGCCGCGGACAGCCCGGCGACCATGGCGATCACCGCGAGCACGGTGGCGATCGCGTTGCGCATGGCCTGGACGACGTCGGCCTGGTCGAAGTAGATGAGGGTGCGCAGCGCCGACGACCCGGGGATCATCACCAGCATGGTCGGCACGGTCATGATGATCTTGGTCATCTTGAACCAGACGCCGGCGAGGTGGCAGGCGAGCCCGATGATCACGCACCCGACGAAGGTCGCGATGTGGTTCGACACGCCGTGCTGCAGCAGGAGCAGCCGGGGCACGTTCGCGATGACCGCGACGACGCCGGACGCCAGCGCCATCGGCCACGGGCTGTTGAACATGGTCGCCCAGCCGGCAACCGCGAGGAAGCTGGCCGCCACCAGCGCGAGCCACACGAGCGCGGGGGGCCCGTTGAGGGCCGGCACGGGGACGGGTGAGATTCCCGCCAGACCGGAGACGATCCACACGCCGATGGTGATCGACAGCATGACCATCGCGGCGTAGGTGACCCGCGGGAGGCCGGCGTTCAGGTCGATCCGGGTGAGGTCGAGGCCGCCTGTGACCAGAGGGAAGCCGGGCACCAGGTAGATCGCCGCGCAGATGAAGCCGGCGGCCAGCCGCGGCGACGGCGTCCCCAGGACGGCGGTGAGCAGCGCCGCGACCAGGGTGAACCCTCCGGTGGCGCTGGCGGAGGCGACCAGCACGGTGGGCAGCAGGTTCACCTGGCGGCGTCCCAGGAACCGGTAGACGAGGAACGACACCGCGGACGCCGGCAGCACGGCGACGACCTCGCGCCACGAGCCGCCGGTGAGCACCGCGACCGACGCGCAGGCCACCGCCACCCACACCGTGACGAGCCATTCGGGGTAGAGCCGTGTGGTGTGCTCGATCCGGTCGAGGACGTCGTCGATCTCGGTGGCGGTCACCTGGTCGGCCAGGGTGGAGTTCAGCTCGTGCAGCATCGCGATCCGGTGCGCGTTGACGCCGGGGCTCGCGATCTCGCCGACCTGGGTGCGGAAGATGCCGCGGCGCGACACCGTGAGCGCGATGTCGGAAAAGGTGATCTGGGCCTGCATCTCGTCGAGTCCGACGGCCCGCGCGACGGTGCGCATCAGCTGGCGCACCCGCAGCGAACTGGTCCCGGCGCCGAGCATCAGCACCCCGGCGCGCAGCACGACGGCGGAGCGCCTGATGAGGTGCACCGGTTCGAGGGCGTCCTCGAACTCCTGGTCACCGAAGCAGGCGGGATCGGGTGTCGGGGTCGTCGGCTCGTCGGCGGACATCTGTGCAGCTGGCTCCGGGGTGTCGTGGTCGGGGCCAACGCTACGCCGTCGCCGGCGTCCGGGTGGACGCCGCCCGCGCGCGGCCGGGACGGGGCTCGGTAGGCTCGGCCCGTGAGTTCCCCGACGATCGTGAACACCCCGGCCACCGTCCTGGTCGTCGGCAACGGCGGCCGCGAGCACGCCCTGGCGCTCGGCCTGGCCCGCGACCCCGCGGTCACCGCGCTGCACTGCGCGCCCGGTAACCCGGGCACCGCGCGGATCGCCACCAATCACGAGGTCGACCCGCTCGACGGCGAGGCCCTCGCGGCGCTGGCCCGCGAGATCGGCGCCGACCTCGTCGTCATCGGACCCGAGGCGCCCCTGGTCGCGGGGGTCGCCGACGTGCTGCGCGCCGCCGGGTTCGTCGTGTTCGGCCCGTCGCGGGCCGCCGCCCGGATCGAGGGCAGCAAGGCGTTCGCCAAGCAGATCATGGACGCCGCCGGCGTCCCGACCGCCGCCTCGCGGGTGTGCACGACCCCCCAGGAGGCGGCGGCCGCGCTCGACGAGTTCGTGGCGCCCTACGTGGTCAAGGACGACGGCCTGGCGGCCGGCAAGGGCGTGGTCGTCACCGACGACCGCGACGCGGCGCTGGCCCATGCGGCGTCGTGCGAGCGGGTGGTGATCGAGGAGTATCTCGACGGTCCCGAGGTGAGCCTGTTCGCGGTCACCGACGGCTCGGTGGCGCTGCCGATGCGCCCGGCGCAGGACTTCAAGCGGGTCGGCGACGGCGATCAGGGTCCGAACACGGGCGGCATGGGTGCCTACTCGCCCTTGCCGTGGGCGCCGGCGTCCCTCGTCGAGACCGTGCAGCGCACGGTGATCGAGCCGACGATCGCCGAACTGGCGCGCCGCGGCATCCCGTTCGTCGGGCTGCTGTACGCCGGGCTGGCCCTGACGTCGCGGGGACTGCGGGTGGTCGAGTTCAACGCCCGTTTCGGCGATCCCGAGACCCAGGTGCTGATCCCGCAGCTCGCGACGCCGCTGGGCCCGCTGCTGTACGCGGCGGGCTCCGGTCGCCTCGCCGAGATGGGCCCGCTCGCGTGGCACGATGGCGCCGCGGTCGGCGTCGTGCTCGCGGCCAAGGGTTACCCGGGCACTCCCGAGAAGGGCGCGCCGATCACCCTGCCCGACGACACCGACACCGCCCACGTCGTGCACGCGGGTACCGCCCTCGACGACCAGGGACGCCTCATCGCCTCCGGCGGCCGGGTGCTCACCGTGGTCGCCCGGGGCGACGACCTGACGGCGGCACGCGCGGCGGCCTACGCGATGGTGGCGCGCGTCGACTTCCCCGGCGGGTTCCACCGCGACGACATCGCCCTGTCGGCCCTGACGGCCCCCGCGATCACCACCCTGTGACGCCCATCCCGTGAACGGAGAACCCATGAGCGTTCCGAACGTCCTGGCCACACGCTATGCGTCGGCGTCCATGCGCGACATCTGGTCGCCCGAGCACAAGATCGTCGCCGAGCGGCGGCTGTGGCTCGCGGTGCTCGAGGCGCAGCGCGACCTCGGCGTCGACTTCGGCGGCGACGACGCCGACGCCGTGCTCGCCGACTATCGAGGAGTGCTGGACGAGGTCGACCTCGCCTCGATCGCCGCCCGCGAGCGGGTCACCCGCCACGACGTCAAGGCCCGGATCGAGGAGTTCAACGCGCTCGCCGGCCACGAGCACGTGCACAAGGGCATGACCAGCCGCGACCTCACCGAGAACGTCGAGCAGATGCAGGTGCTCGCCTCGCTCCGGCTGGTGCGCAGCCGGGTCGTCACGACCCTCGGCGAGCTCACCCGGCTCGCGGCCCAGTACTCCGACCGACCGATCGCCGGGCGCTCCCACAACGTGGCCGCCCAGATCACCACCCTCGGCAAGCGGTTCGCCACCGCCGCCGACGAACTGCTCATCGCGCACGACCGCCTCGACGACCTCATCGGCCGCTACCCGGCCCGCGGCATCAAGGGCCCGGTCGGCACCAGCCAGGACATGCTCGACCTCCTCGAGGGGGACGCCGGCAAGCTCGCCGAGCTCGAGGACCGGATCGCCGCGCACCTCGGGTTCGGGCAGGTGTTCACCTCGACCGGCCAGGTCTACCCGCGTTCGCTCGACTTCGACGTGATCAGCGCCCTCGTCCAGGTGGCGGCGTCCCCGTCGAACGTCGCGACGTCGATCCGGCTGATGGCCGGCCACGAGCTGGTCACCGAGGGGTTCAAGCC
>DAIESZ010000049.1 GCA_027346035.1 Propionibacteriaceae bacterium | reverse complement strand
CGTGAGCGAGCCCTTCTGCACGGTCGCCGAGGCACTCACGCCGCCGTTGGCGGACCCGTCGAGGAACAGCGCGACCACCTGATGCCGGCCCGAGGGAAAGGTGTCGGGGAGGCTGATCCGTGCCGACCAGCGTCCGTCGGAGCCGGTCGTCGCGTGCCCCATCAACTGGTCGTCGACGGTGATGCTCACGAGGCTGTTCGGCAGGGGGGTTCCGCTGGGTGAGACGAGTGCACCCGACACAGACAGGACGGTGAGGCCCTCGAGGCTCGCGGTCATGGTCAGCGCGGTGGTGCCGGTGCCGGTGCCGGACGCCGACGGCGCCGGGTTCGCGAGCGGGTCGGCCCAGGCACTGGGCGCAGCGGCCAGCGGCACCGCCACAAGCACCATGGCGACGGTTCCCGCAAGCCAGGACGCAGCCAAGCGCGACGGGTGGATCGCGCATGGCCTGGTGCCGGGCTGGTGCGCACGAGGCATCGGACACCTCACGGGGGAAGGGGTTGTCGGACGACCTCGACAGGCTAGTCCGCGCCCGGGCGATCCCGGCGGAGGCAGGCCGCAGCATCGAACCTGAGAGAAGGTTCTCAGGGTTTGGGTTGGTGCGTCGAATACCTTGGGACTGGTACCGGAGAGGATTCTGATTACGCTGACCGGGCCAGTGTCGGGGGTTGTGTCATGGTGAGAATTCCGTTGGAAGCGAGGCGTCGCCGTCTGATCGAGGCGGCGATCGACATCGTGGGCGAGTCGGGTGCCAGTGCGGCGAGCACCCGCGCCATCTCCGCTCGCGCAGGCATGCCGCTCGCGGCGTTCCATTACGCCTTCACCTCCCAGCAGGAGCTGATGATGGCGGTGCTGCACACCCTGGTCGAGCGCGAGATCGCTGACCACGGAGAATTCGAGCTGGCGGGCGAGAGCCAACTCGAGGTGGTGCTGTCGGCCCTGCTCCGCCACGTCGACGACGTCGAACGCCGGATGAACGACTACCGGGCGCTGCAGGAGCTCGGCCTCTACGCGCAGCACATCCCCGGTTTCGAGGGCCTGCCCGCGGTCTTCCGGCAGCGGCGCATCACCCGGCTTCGCGACAAGCTGCTGGCCTTCCAGCAGGCCACCGGCGTCGCCTTCGATCGAACCGCGCTGGACCTCGCCAAGACGCTGGTGCTGCTCGCCGACGGCATCACGATCAGCCTGCTCACCAGCCGTCATCCCGCCGAATTGCGCGCATCCCTCGACAGGCAGATCCGGATCGGCTGGCCGTTCGGGCTCGGGTCGCCCGCCCAGGAGTCCGAGGCCGGGTGAGCGGTCGACCGGCTCCTGCCGTGGCCGTGCGCACTAGTCTGAGGGACATGACCACTCCCGTTGATGCCACGACCACGGCCGCGTGGGCCGAGCTGCGGCGACTGCACGACACCCTGCGTCCCAACCTGCGCACCTGGTTCGCCGACAACGCCGGGCGCGCGGCCCAGTTCAGCTTCACCGCGGGCGACCTGTTCGTCGACCTGTCGAAGAACTGGCTCACTCCCGACATCTTCGACGCCCTGCTCGAGCTGGCCGAGCAGGTCGGGGTCTCGGAGCGGCGCGACGCGATGTTCCGGGGCGATCGGATCAACGTCAGCGAGGACCGCTCGGTGCTGCACACCGCGCTGCGACTGCCGCGTGACGCGCAACTCGTGGTCGAGGGGCAGGACTGCGTCGCCGACGTGCACGCCACCCTCGACAAGATGTACGCCTTCGCCGACCGGGTGCGCTCCGGCGCGTGGACCGGGGTCACGGGCAAGCGGATCAGCACCGTGGTCAACATCGGCATCGGCGGGTCCGACCTCGGTCCGGTGATGGTCTACGAGGCGCTGCTGCCCTACCGGCAGGACGGCCTCGAGTGCCGGTTCGTGTCGAACATCGACCCCACCGACATGGCGGTGAAGACCCGCGACCTCGATCCCGAGACCACCTTGTTCATCGTCGCGTCCAAGACGTTCACGACCCTCGAGACGATCACCAACGCCCGGCTCGCCCGTGAGTGGCTGCTGGCCGGGCTGACGGCGTCCGGGGCGATCGACGGCGGCGATCCGCGGGAGAAGGAGGCGATCGAGAAGCACTTCGTCGCCGTGTCGACCGCCCTCGACAAGGTCGCCGAGTTCGGCATCGACCCCGAGAACGCGTTCGGGTTCTGGAACTGGGTCGGTGGGCGCTACTCCGTCGATTCGGCCGTCGGCACCGCCGTCGCCGTGGCGATCGGGCCGGAGAACTTCGCCGACTTCCTCGCCGGATTCCACGTCATCGACGAGCACTTCCGCACGGCGCCACCGGGGCGGAACGTGCCGCTGCTCATGGGCCTGCTCAACGTGTTCTACGTGAACTTCTGCGGGGCCGAGAGCCACGCGGTGCTTCCCTACGCGCAGTACCTGCACCGCTTCCCCGCCTACCTCCAGCAGCTGACGATGGAGTCGAACGGCAAGTCGGTGCGCTGGGACGGTTCGCACGTCACCACCGGCACCGGTGAGATCTTCTGGGGCGAGCCCGGCACCAACGGTCAACACGCCTTCTACCAGCTGATCCACCAGGGCACCCGGGTGATTCCTGCCGACTTCATCGCGGTCGCGACCCCGCACAACGCGCTCGCCGACGGTGACGTCGACGTGCACGAGCTATTCCTGTCGAACTTCTTCGCCCAGACCGCGGCTCTCGCGTTCGGCAAGACCGCCGACGAGGTGCGGGCCGAGGGTACCGCCGAGGCGATCGTGCCGGCCCGGGTGTTCGCCGGCAACAAGCCGACCACCTCGATCATGGCCCCCGCGCTCACCCCGAGCGTCGTTGGCCAGCTCATCGCCCTGTACGAGCACATCACGTTCGTCGAGGGTGTCGTGTGGGGCATCGATTCGTTCGACCAGTGGGGCGTCGAGCTCGGCAAGAAGCTCGCGCTCGAGATTGCTCCGGCGGTGCAGGGGGACGCCGGCGTCCTCGCCGCTCAGGACGCCTCGACCCGCCAGCTCGTCACCTATTACCGCGAGCACCGGGCCTGACGTCGCTCGGTCCGGGGGATCCTCACGGACCCCCGGAGAGCCCGTACGCGCGGTAGTGGTCCCCGTCCCGGAGGTAGAGCACCATCGCGCACGGCACGCCGAGCGTGGCGCGTTGCTCCGCGGACGCGGGATCGCCGTACACGGGCTGCAGCCACGGTCCTCGCGTCAGCTGTCGCCAGGGCGACGTCCCGGATGCGTCGTGCGCCACGGCGGTGGACACGACGCCGCCCCGCATGTAGTCGCGGCCGCAGAAGTGGATCCGCTCGGGCGACGACCACGGCACGACCGTGTGGAACATCACGATCGATCGGGCTTCGAGTGCGAGCGCGGCGATCAGCACCAGCGACGCGAGAACCGCCCAGACGCGGGACCCGAACAACCGTCGCTGCGGCCGCTCGTCCCGCGGTGGCGCGGGCAGCGTCATCGTGCGGCTGTCCGGCTCGTCATGGCGTTCATCATTCCAGAGCACCGCATCCCCGTCCGTCGGCGGAGTTGGATCGGGCGCAGGCACCGTGCACGGCCTGTGGGTGTTGCCGTCCGGCGAAGAGCGGCCGTAGCTCGGCCCGGCCCCGTCGGTCCCGCGACGCGCCGACCACCACGGCGGTCACGACGGCGGATCCTTCCCCGTGGGGGTAAGACTGTGCCATGTCTTCCCTGCACCCG
>DAIESZ010000042.1 GCA_027346035.1 Propionibacteriaceae bacterium | reverse complement strand
GCTCGGCCCGCGCGAGGCAGCGGGCGGCGAACTCGGCGGTCTCCGCGACCACGGCCCCGTTCGCCGAGCCGGACGGGTAGCTGACCTCGTCGTAGAGCACGATCCGCAGGCCGAGACGCTCGCAGGTGCGCGCCACGTGCCGCAGCAGTTCCCACCATCTCGGGGTCAGGTATCCGACGGCGGGGTCGAGCCCGATCCGGGCGTGAGGCACGATCGTGCCGATCCCGGCCCCGGCCATCCGGGTGAGTTCGTCGTCGATCAGCTGTTCGTCGAGCGCGTCGTTGAGGAACCAGAACACCCAGGGGCGCACGTCACCCTCCGGGTGGGCGAAGCGTGCCGCGAGATCGCCCACACCGTGCGGTGCGGTCACGACGCGGCCAGCCACGGGAGGAACGCCGACGTGTCCAGCCGTCCGTCGGCGACGATCAGTCGGTAGCGGCGCCGCAGCGGCAGCGCCACCGGATCGCGCCAGGCCAGCGCCGAACCGATCCCGTCCCACTCACCGTGCCGGACGAACCATCGGTCGGTCGCCGAGGTGTCGTCGGGCATCGCCATGACCAGCGTCGCCTCGTGCCCGGAGAAGCTGCCCGCCCAGGCGACCCACGGCGCGTGCCGCCCGAAGACGGCGTCCGCGCCCTCCCCGAGCGGCGACCAGATGCGGACGCCGTCGCTGGGACGTAGACGCAACTGGAAGCCGCCGTACCCGGCGTCCTCGCGGCCGTTGGTGCCCGGGCCGCCGAGGTGGACGGTGTCCGGGGAGACGGACTCGAGGCGAAGGTCGGCCTCCAGAATCCACGCGGTGGGGGACAGCGCGCGCCACGAGAGGTCGCGGGTCTCGCGCACCTCGACGGGCGGGATCGGGTCGCCGATCGGCGGCACCAGGGGTCCGGTCCACCGCAGCTCCTCGACGAGGCGACCCGGAGCGGTCTCATCGAAGCGCACGTGCTCGATCCGGCCCTGATCTCCGAGCCACGTGTATCCCTGTCCGCGCACGTAGGTGCGCCCGCCCCAGAAGTTCACCCGGTTGACGTCCTGCATGGTGAAGCTCAGGCCGCAGTGCCAGTCGTGGTCGGCAGGGTGGGTGTCGCTGACGGTCACGCCCGCCAACGTGCGGATCGGGTGCAGGTAGGGACGCGGGCTGCTCGCGGGGATGATGTCGCTGCCGTCGGCGTACTCGGCGACCACCCGTCCGTCGAGGTCGAGGGCGGCCAGTGGACGCCGGGGGGTCCAGGTGGCGATCGCGTCCGGGGATGTCCACGGCGCGCCGGCGGCGGCGAACCCGTTCCCGTCGGCCAACGCCCGGTCGATCCAGTCGCGGATCGCCTCGATGACGGGGTGGGCGGCGAGTTCGTCGCCGACCCATCGCACCGATGCCGGGTCGACGGCAACGGGATCGCGCCGGTCCTGGGTCGCCTCGAGCACCGCGGTGAACCCGACGGTGTCGGCGAGGGGAACGAGCAGGGCGGTGCCGTGCTCGAGATGGTCGACGAGATTCTCCAGCAGGTCGGTGCGTCCGAACGTCTCCCGCGTCTCGTGGCCGCCGACGCGCAGGGTGAGTTCGTCACTGGTGTAGAAGAACTCGGCGCTGCCCCGGGAACCGACCAGCGTCACGGTCGGTGGCGTCTGGTCGGGGGCGCACAGGGTGAGGGCCGCGCACACCGCCGGGGCGCCGTCGAGATCGACGCGCACGAACGAGGTGTCGTCGGCCTGGATGTCATGCGCCCGGTAGAGCTCGGTGGTGATCCGGGTGATCTCGTCGATGTGCCGGACGCCGGCGATCGCCAGGGCGGTGGCGACGGCGTGCGCGAGCGGATTGGTGACGACGCCGTCGGCGATCCGGCGCCCGTCGACGACGCGGCGTCCGGCCCACGCGGAACGCTGGTAGTAGGCGCGGTCGCGCAGCCAGGTGCCGCGGGCGTGGATCGCCCGGAGCTCGCCGAGCGTGCCGGCGGCGAGAAGGTCGCGAATGCGGCCGAGGGCCAGCGACCCGAGGCTCTGGAATCCCACCTGGACGCTGCGCCCGGTCTCCTTCTGGTGCCGCAGCAACGCCCAGAACTCGGCCAGCGACGCGACGGGCGGCTTCTCGAGCATGACGTGGGCCCCGGCCGACATCGCGGCCCGGGCCATCGGCTCGTGCAGGCCGATCGGGGTCGCGATGCTCACGATGTCGGGACGGTGACGCTGCAGCAACTCGCCGAGATCGTCGTACATCGGCACCCGGACGCCGTCCGGGGCCCCGGCCGGGTCGGCGATCGCCACGAGTCGCACCCGGCCCATCGCCTCCAACCGGGTGATCCGTTCGAGGTGCACCCGGCCGAAGCCGTGGGCCCCCACCTGGGCGATCGTCGCGGGGGAGTGTTCGGGGGACACGCCATCTCCTGAAAGGTCCGACGGGCGCAGGAATGCGCTTTCCCTCGACCCTATCGCCGCACCGCCGTGGGCGCAACGGATCGCTGGGGACGCCGGGTTCGCGGGGGAGGCGCGGAGGGGAACGCGCCGCGCTGAGGAGGGGGCCCTGCTCAGGCCAGGTGGAAGTACTGGTGCAGCAGTTCGGGGGTGCCACCGTCGGGCGCCTGGAAGTAGGGGGCCATCGACGCCTGCCATCGGGCGTCGACCTCCTCGCCGGCCATCGCCGCCATCGCGGCCGCCGTGTCGTCGGCCTCGAAATAGCCGACGACCATCCCGTCGTCGGGGCGCAGGAACAGCGAGTAGTGGCGCCACCCGCAGCGCGACAGCGCCTCGCGCATCTCGTCCCAGACGTGCTGGTGCTCCTCGACGTAGTCGCTCAGCCGCTCGGGGCGCACGCGCAGGAGGAAACAGGCGCGCCCGGGCGAGCGCTGGTCGGTGGTCGCCAACTGGGTGGAGAGGTCCATGGTGTCCTTCGGGTTGCTCCGGTCAGTTGTCGAGCAGCCAGGCGACCGCGTTCTCGACGACCCGCCGTCGGGATGCGGAGCGGTACGACCGGTGGTCGTGGCCCATGCCGTCGTAGACGATGCGATCTCTGGCGGTCCAGGCCATCACCTCGGTGCGCTCGCCGAGTTCGTGGGTGAGCAGGGGTACAGACGAGGCCGAGATGTCGAGGCCGCTGTACCGCTCGTCGACGGTGAGCACGAGCGGGACACCCGCGAGATCGGGGTCGATCGGGCCGGCGTCCGGGAGGCCGGCGACGACGGGATGCTGCTCGGCGCCCGACGCCGCGGTGAACCCGGCGATGCTGAGCCGGGGATGCGACGAGCCGGAGGTCCAGGCGCCACCGAGGATGTCGGGCCACCGCGGCCAGTCGGGGAAGGCGGCGGCCGCGGTGTGCACCCCGAGCAGCCGACCACCCGCCGTAAGCCAGTCGGACAATCCCGTGAAGGCGTCCGTCCAGGCGGGATCGGTCGCCACGGCGGTCGTTCCCTTGCCGGTGTTGACGATCACCAGTCGCTCGGCGTCGAGCGACAACGCCTCGGGGGTGAGGGTCTCGCGGACGTCGACGCTCAGCCCGAGATCCGAGACGATGCCGGCGAGCGCCGAACTCGTGTCGGCGAACGGGTGCCAGGGATCGGAATACCTCCCGGCACCGGACAGGATCACCACATCGGTCACGTGCTGCACTGTGGTCCCTTCGCGGGCCGGGGTCAAGGACCTGTCCGCTCGGGCGCCACTGGGCGGTGTCGGACCGGCGGGGTGCTACTCGGCGGTTCCGGCCCGACGCAGCACTTCGCTGAGGCGCTCGGCGGCCGCCATCACCGCTGGCGCGTGCAGGCGTCCGGGCTGGCGGGTCAGCCGCTCGATCGGCCCGGACACGCTGACGGCGGCGATGACCTTGCCCGACGGGGAGCGCACGGGGGCCGACACCGAGGCGACTCCGGGCTCGCGCTCGGCCACCGACTGCGCCCAGCCGCGGCGCCGCACGGTGGCGAGTGCCACCGCGGAGAAGCTCGAGTGCGACAGGCCACGCTGGATGCGTTCGGGATCCTCCCTGGCCAGCAGCACCTGGGCCGCGGATCCGGCCGACATCGTGAGCTGGGAGCCCACCGGCACGGTGTCGCGCAGACCCGACGGCCGCTCGGCCGCGGCGGCGCACACCCGGATGTCACCCTGGCGGCGGAACAGTTGCGCGGACTCGCCGGTGATGTCGCGCAGTCTTGCCAGGATCGGCCCGGCGGTCGCGAGCAGGCGGTCCTCGCCGGCCGCCGCGGCCAGTTCGCTGAGCCGCGGGCCGAGCACGAAGCGTCCCTGCAGGTCGCGTCCGACGAACCGGTGGTGCTCGAGCGCCACCGCGAGCCGGTGGGCGGTCGGCCGGGCCAGTCCGGTGGCGCTCACCAGTCCCGCGAGAGTGGTGGGCCCCGTCTCAAGTGCTGAGAGCACGAGGGCTGCTTTGTCCAACACGCCGACGCCGCTGGTATCGTCCATGTGTCGAGATTAGCGTCTCGCCATCTGATACGGCAAGCCCCAGGGGAATCCCGTGGCAAGTCCGCTCGATGGGGCGCCGATCTTGGCAGGAGCACCGCCGCCGGCGTGGCCGACGGTGTCCTCCAGACTACGCGGGAAACACGGACACCCGGGACCACCGGCCGGTACAAGGAGTCGCAGATGGGCAAGACACTCAGCGAGAAGGTGTGGGACGCGCACGTCGTGCGCCAGGCGCAGGGGGAACCCGACCTGCTCTACATCGACCTGCACCTCGTGCACGAGGTGACCAGCCCCCAGGCGTTCGACGGCCTGCGACTGAACAACCGCACGGTGCGCCGGCCGGACCTCACGCTCTGCACCGAGGACCACAACACCCCCACCCTCAACATCGACCGGCCGATCGCCGACCCCGTGTCGCGGGCCCAGGTCGACACGCTGCGCAAGAACGCCGCCGAGTTCGGCCTGCGCATCCACTCCCTCGGTGACGCCGACCAGGGGGTCGTGCACATCATCGGCCCGCAGCTCGGCGTCACCCAGCCGGGCATGACGATCGTGTGCGGCGACTCGCACACCTCCACCCACGGCGCGTTCGGCGCGCTGGCGTTCGGCATCGGCACCTCCGAGGTCGAGCACGTCCTCGCCACCCAGACCCTCCCGCAGGCCCGCCCGAAGACGATGGCCGTCACCGTCACCGGTGCGCTGCCCGACGGCGTCACCGCCAAGGACCTCGTGCTGGCGCTCATCGCCCGGGTCGGCACCGGCGGCGGCCAGGGCTACGTCGTCGAGTACCGCGGTGACACCATCGAGGCGCTGTCGATGGAGGGCCGGATGACGATCTGCAACATGTCGATCGAGTGGGGTGCCAAGGCCGGCATGATCGCCCCCGACCAGACCACCTTCGACTACCTCAAGGGGCGCCCGCACGCCCCCGAGGGCGCCGACTGGGATGCCGCGGTCGAGTACTGGACGACCCTGCGCACCGACGACGACGCCGTGTTCGACCGCGAGGTCGTCGTCGACGCCACCCAGCTCACACCGTTCGTCACGTGGGGCACCAACCCCGGCCAGGGCGTGCCGTTGGGTGCCAGCGTCCCGAACCCCGACGAGTTCGACGACGAGGCGGCCAGGTCCGCGGCCACCCGCGCGCTCGAGTACATGGACCTGACACCGGGCACGAAGATGCGCGACATCGCCGTCGACACGGTGTTCCTCGGCTCGTGCACCAACGGGCGGATCGAGGACCTCCGACTGGCCGCGAGCGTGCTCAAGGGACGCAGGATCGCCGACAGCATCCGCATGCTGGTGGTGCCCGGCTCCGCCCGGGTGCGCGTCCAAGCCGAGTCGGAGGGCCTCGACAAGGTGTTCCTCGACGCCGGTGCCGAGTGGCGCGCGGCGGGCTGCTCGATGTGCCTCGGCATGAACCCCGACCAGCTCAAGCCGGGCGAGCGCAGCGCCTCCACGTCGAACCGCAACTTCGAGGGCCGCCAGGGCAAGGGCGGACGCACCCACCTCGTGAGCCCCGCCGTGGCCGCGGCGACCGCGATCACCGGTCACCTGTCCGCCCCCGCCGACCTCGCGAACTGACCGCCCGGACCACAGAGGAGAACGACATGGACAAGTTCACCAGCCACACCGGCGTCCCGGTTCCGCTGCGGCGCAGCAACGTCGACACCGACCAGATCATCCCCGCCGTCTATCTCAAGCGGATCACCCGCACCGGCTTCGAGGACGGGTTGTTCTCCGCGTGGCGTGCCGACCCTGAGTTCGTGCTCAACAAGGAGCCCTACGACCGGGGCACGATCCTCGTGGCCGGCCCGGACTTCGGCACCGGCTCGTCACGCGAGCACGCCGTGTGGGCCCTGCAGAACTACGGCTTCAAGGTCGTCATCGGCTCGCGCTTCGGCGACATCTTCCGGAACAACTCCGGCAAGGCGGGCCTGCTCATCGCCACGGTCGACCCGGACATCATCGAGCGGCTCTGGGACTACGCCGAGCAGAACCCCGGCGCCGAGATCGAGGCGTCCCTCGTGGATCGCACGATCACCGCGGGCCCCGACGTCTACCCGTTCCAGATCGACGACTTCACCCGCCACCGCCTGCTCGAGGGGCTCGACGACATCGGCTCGACACTGCGTCACGCCGACGACATCACGGCCTACGAGCAGACCCGGCCGTCGTTCGCGCCGCGCACGATCCCGGTGCGCACGGCCGGCTGAGCGGACGCCGGGACCAGATCAGCGCGGGGGCAGCGGCGTCGCCTCGTCGGCGGTCGCGGCGTCCGGGCGGGCGAGTCGTACCCGCAGCCGCTGCCCGGTGCGCAGCGAGCGGAACCCGCGCACGGCGTCGTCGGCGATGGTGAGCTCGGCGCCGGCGTCGGTGATGGCGGTCCACCCGTCGTCGTGTCGCTGGGCGACGGTTGCCTGGATCCAGTGGTCCGGGACCCCCGGGCGGATCGAGTCGGTCATGGCTGTCCCTTCGTCGCGCCGCAGCCGTCCAGTCCCTGCACTAGGGTGCGGTCACCGGCCCCGGTCAGCCGCCCGACGACGATACCGCCGGCCGCCCCCATCCGTGGTGGCACCGTCCACCCCGACCACAGGGCCCCGCCCCGACAAGGAGGACCGTGCCGCCGCAGATGACCCGTGAACCGGCCGAAGCCGTGTACCGCGGGTGGGCGTCGTTCGTGCGAGCCGTGCTGTCGGTGAGCACCCGACGCGACTGGCGGCACCGCGAGCGCGTGCCGCGCGACGGCGGCGTCCTCATCGTCGCGAACCACATCTCCCACTTCGACCCCCTGGTGCTCGGGGAGTACCTCATCTACGGAACGGGACGCTGGCCGCGCTACCTCGGCAAGGAGGAGCTGTGGCACGTGCCGGTGGTCGGCTGGCTGGCGAGGAACTGCGGCCAGATCCCGGTGCGGCGGGACGCGGGGACGGCGGGCACGGGCCTCGCGGCCGCCGAGCAGGCCCTGCGCGACGGGTTGGCGGTGACCGTCTACCCCGAGGGCACGATCACCGCGGACCCCGACGGCTGGCCCATGGTGGCCCGCTCGGGCGCCGCCCGCCTCGCGCTGGCGACCCGCTGTCCGGTGATCCCGATCGGCCAGACGGGCGCCGACCTCGTGATCCCGGGGAAGCGGATGCACGTGCCGCGGCTGTTCCCGCCGAAGCCGATCTCGATCGCCTGCGGCGAGCCGGTCGTCCTCGACGACCTCTACGGGGCCTACCACCCCGGCGGAGCCGGTGACGGCGTCACCCCGGAGGCGGCGCAGCGCTCGCACGAGGCCGTCGTCGAGGCCGGGGCCCGGATCATGGACGCCATCACCACCCTGGTCGAGGAGGTGCGCGGGCGTCCGGCCCCGGTCGAGCGGTACGACCTTCGGCTGGGACGCCGCGTGCCGCGGCCGATCCCGCCGATGTGGCTCGACGGGTCCCGGCCACTAGGCTGACCCCATCACTACCGACCCCGAGTGAGGCCCGATGACGACCGAACCCGACCTCGACCACGACCAGCCGGCCGACGGTCGCACCCGCGTGGTGCTCGTCTTCGGCGGCATCTCATCGGAGCATTCGATCAGCTGCCTCACCGCCGCCTCGGTGGCCTCGGCCATCGACACGGGGCGCTACGACGTCACCGGCCTCGGGATCACCCCGAGCGGGCGGTGGACCCGCTACTCGCTCGACGAGATCCGGGCGTTCACCGTCGTCGACGGCGTCCTCCCGGTGCTCGGCGAGGATCGCCACGAAGCGCTGCTGCTGCGCACGGTCGACGGCGTCGTCATCGCCGACGTGGACGCCGACGGTACCCGGCTCACCGACCGGCGTCCGGTCGAGGTGGCCATGCCGCTGCTGCACGGGCCGTTCGGTGAGGACGGCACCGTCCAGGGGAGCTTCGAGATGCTCGGCCTGCGTTACACCGGCGCCGGCGTCACAGCCAGCGCGGTCGGCATGGACAAGCAGATGATGAAGCTGATCCTCGCCGGCTCCGGCCTGCCGATCGGCGCGTTCACCACCATCCTGCCCGGGCAGTGGGCCGACGATCCCGCCGCCTGCCGGGACGCGGTCGCGGCCCTCGGCCTGCCGGTCTACGTCAAGCCGGCCAGGGGTGGGTCGTCGGTGGGCATCAGCCGGCTCGACTCGCTCGACGCCCTCGGCGCGGCGGTGCGCGAGGCGGAGCGCTGGGACCCCAAGGTCATCGTCGAGCGGGGCTTCGTCGGTGCCCGCGAGATGGAGTGCGGCGTCCTCGGTGACCTTGACGGCAGCGGTCCCCGAGCCTCCCGGGTCGGAGAGGTGCGCATGCACACGGCGTCCGGCTTCTACGACTTCGACGCGAAGTACCTGCCCGAGGAGCAGGTGACCCTCGACGTGCCCGCGTCCGTCGGCCCCGACCTCGAGGAGCGCATCCGCGACGCCGCGCGGCGCACCTTCTCGGCCGTGTCGGCCGAGGGGCTCGGCCGGGTCGATGTGTTCGTCACCGCCGACGGCGAGGTCGTCGTCAACGAGATCAACACGATGCCCGGGTTCACCCGGTTCTCGATGTTCCCCATGCTGTGGCAGGCCAGCGGGATGACCTACCCGGAGCTCATCGACGACCTCATCCGGCAGGCGCTGCGGCGCCCGGTCGGGCTGCGCTGACACCTCAGACGCAGGGTTTCACCTCGCGCATCCTCGCCACCGCGCCCGACAGGTCGACCAGCGCGTTGGCCGCGGGCTGGTGGCTGGCGGCGACCGTCACCTCGATGTAGCCCGAGCGCCCGATGGTCGTGAACACCCACCGGTCGGTGGTCCGCACGGCCAGCCAGCCGATGTTGTCGACCTCGTTGCAGGTGGAGGTGGCGGTCAGGGCGGCGGGTTTGGGCACCCC
>DAIESZ010000039.1 GCA_027346035.1 Propionibacteriaceae bacterium | reverse complement strand
CACCGGGTCGGTTCTTCGGGCGGTCGCGGTCAGCTGATCGGGCCGGCCAATCGGTCGGCGTCCCGCCGGTACCCGACGGCGTGCCCGGCCAGCTAGGGATCGCCGTTGGCCGCCGACATCGCGTCGCTGAAGTCGGCGGCGTGGTCGGCACCCATCAGCGACACGATCCGCTAAGCGAGGTGGGCGAGATCCCACAGCCGCGGCCCGGGCGAGGCGTAGTCCCAGTCGATGAGCCCCACGGCGAGGCCGTCGCGGAACACGGGCCCCATGTTCCCCCCACCCCACAGCTCCATCGATCCTCCTCGTCGGACGCGGCTCGGCCCCGATCCCCTCGACGAGGACCGGGGCCGACCGCGTCTCATCGGATCACGGCAGGTAGGCGTACAGCGCCGCGTGCTCGGTTCCGACGTGGAGGAACGCCTGGGTCTGCCCCGACGCACCACCACGGGTGAACGACACCGTCACGGTGACGGTCCCGCCCGCGGGAACGACCACCTGGTTCGCGGAGACCGCGAAGGTGCCACCGCCGGTCGAATCCTGCACCGACACGGGCAGCGTCAGCGGCGCATCGGTGAGGTTCGTGATGCCGAGTTGCTGTCTCTGCGTCGGCTGCCCCTTGGCGACCTGGCCGAACGACACGCTCACCTCACTCAGTGCCACCTTCGCCTGCACGGCCGTCTGCAGGTCGGCCAGGCCGGCCCCGACCTTCTGCACGTCGGTCTCGACACCCGACCCCGTCGTCGTCAGCACGCCGTTCTGATCGGCCGCGTTGACGATCGCCGACCGCACCTCCCAGGCGTCCCAGCCCGGGTGAGCGGCCCTGACAACTGCGGCCATGCCCGCGAGGTGCGGTGTGGCCATCGACGTGCCCTGGAGGAAGGCCCAGCATCCGTACTGGCCGACCCACGCGGTGTCCTTGCAGTACTGCAACGGGATCGACGAGAGCACGTTGACCCCCGGCGCCACGACGTCGGGCTTCACGAGGTAGGACACCCGGGTCGGACCCCACGACGAGAAGTCGGCGAACCAGTTGTCGTTGTACGTCCGCACGTAGGTGGGCGTCGCGCCGATGGTGACGGACGACCCACCGGCGTCCATGAGGGCGGCCTTGTCACTGAGAGCCGCCATGACCGCCGGGATGTCACTGGTGTAGGCGGCGTCCTGGGCCATCGCGATCGGATCACCGGCCACGTTGTTGACGACGATCACGGCGCTGGCGCCGGCCTGCTGCGCGTTGTAGACCTTGGCGCCGAAGGTGCACGCGCCGCGGGAGATCAGCGCGATCTTCCCGGTGAGCGAGCCCACCGGCAGGGCCGTGCAGGCCGTGCCGAGCCCGGTGCCGCCATCACTGACCACACCGAGGGGCGCGGCGAGGTCGCTCGTGGGCACCGGGAAGTCACCGGTGGCGGCACTGGCGATCTGCTGTCCACCGGAGGTGATCGGCAGGCCTATGTACTGGCCCACCGACGAGGCACCGGCCGTCAGGGCCCGCTGCGCCGATCCCGGGGATTCGACGGTCTGGTAACCCGGGCCGCTGTTGCCCGCGGCCACCGCGACGACGATTCCCGCCCGGTCGAGGTTGTCGACGGCCATCGTGCCGAGGTCCCGGACGCCGTGATATCCACCGCCGAGCGACATGTTGATGACGTCCATGCCGTCGTACGCCGCCGCCTGCAGGGCGTTGAGGATGTCCTCGGTGCGGGCGCTCTGCACGTCACCGGGGAAGATGTTGTAGCTGCCCAGCTGGGCTCCGGGCGCGACGCCGCTCGGGTCGTAGGGGATGCTCACGCCCTGCACGACGGCGGGGGTCTCCAGGTCGCAGGCGACCGTGCCGGCCACGTGGGTGCCGTGTTCCTGTACCGCGCTGGCGTCGAAGTGCGACTGGTTGAGCTTGTTGTTGAACACCTTGGCGACGATCACCTTGTTGTTGGTGAGCTTGGTGTCGCCCAACTGCTTGGTGTTCGGGAATCCCTTGTCGTTGAAGCACGGGTGGTTGGCGTCGATGCCGGTGTCGATGATGCCGACCTTGACGCCGTAGCCCGCCCACGTCGTCGGTTCACCGGCCTGCGAGGTGGCACCGGCCTCGGTCCAGCCCTCGACGGCGTTGATCTGGGCGAGGTCGGGGTCGGGGTCGGCCGCGGGGGTGTACGTGTCCTGGTAGCCGACCGACACCACATTCGGTCCCTGCTTGAGCAGGTCGATCGGCGTGCCGTTGAGCCGCACCGCCACCGCGTTCAGCGCGAAGTCGTACTGCCCGGTGACCTTCACCTGCGGCGCGTTCACGCGCAGCCACGCGAGGAGGGCGTTGCGCTGGTGGGCTAGGTCGGCGCGCACGGCCTGGCTGTGCGTGCCCGAGGGGTTGACCCGGCCGTTCGACCGATCGGGACTGGGGTTGGTGGCGAGCGGGTCGAGGCTGAGCCGCACGATGGCGCTGCTCGTGTCGAGACCCGACGTCGTCGTCGAGTCACTGTTGGGGTTGTTCTGCGAACTGTGGGGGTTCGGGGCACTCTGGGCGGTGCCGAGACCGGGACCCGCCGCCATGGCCACCGCGAGGGTGACCGCAGCGACGATCCCGGACGCCTTGCGGGTGAAAACATGTCGACTCACGACATGATCCTCCGTTCCTGGTCGCGCGGCCGGCGTGGGGCGGGCCGCTGGGATTGGAGGCACGCTATCCACCGGTCGGCGCCAGGGGGGATGCCCCGGGCGGACTCGCCCATTCGTGCAGGTTCACCCCTGAGCATCCGTGCAGCGGCGACTGACCGACTCAGCGTCGCTTCGGCGGCAGGGGGAAGAACCCGCTAGTGCGCGCGACGTAGTCGGCGTAGCCCGGGCGGCCCGACATCCGCTCCTCGGTGAGGGCCTTGCCGGTGCGGGCCACCAGCGCCCAGGTCATGAGCACCGGCGAGAGCACCGTGAGGATGCCGGGCCAGCTGTCGGCGGTGATGAGGAACAGCCCCCACCACACGCTCGCATCACCGAAATAGTTGGGGTGCCGGGTCCAGGCCCAGACACCGGTATCGAGGATGGTGCCGCGACGGCGCGGGTCGTTCCGGAACCGGGCGAGCTGCCAGTCGCCGACGGCTTCGAAGCCCATACCGACCACCCACACGAGGACGCCGACCCAGGCGACCCAGCCGAGGGACCCGGTTTCGAACATGCCGACCTGCTGAACCATGGAGACGAGGAACAGCACGATCGCCTGCGGAAGGTACACCCGGCGGATCGCGAACAGGTTGCGCTGCCTGCTCCCTGGTGCGCCGCCCGCCGCAAGCAGATCGTCGTAGCGCGGATCCTCGTGGCCGTCGCGCATCCGCCACGCGAGGTAGCCGCCGAGCCGCAGCCCCCACACGGCGGTGAGCACGAGCAGCAGGATCCGCCGCGCCGTGTCGCCGTCGGAGCCCGACATGAGGAACGCCGCGGCGCTCACGACGACGAACCCGAGCCCCCAGGCGGCGTCGATCACGACGTGCCGGCGCTGCCGCACGCCGATGAGGTAGGTGATCGCCAGCAGAACCAGCAGGGCGAGCAGGCTGACGGGCAGGCTCGCGAGCCAGGACGACGTGGGGAAGTGGGGCATGACGCCACATTACTTCAAAAGTATTGAATAATGGCGGGGTGACCTCCGAACGCTCCCTCACCCGAATGGCCCTCGGCCGCGAACCGCACCGCGCGACCCGCCTGCTGCGGCGGGTCGTGGTCGCCAACCGACGGGTCGAGGCGGCCCTCGCCCACCATCTCGGGGTGAACGCCACCGACTACCGCACGATGGGCCTGCTGCTGAACCGTGGGCCGATGACGCCTGGACAGTTGGCGTCGGGGCTCGGGATCAGCCCTGCGCTGGTCTCGCTGTCGCTCGAGCGACTCGAGGGCCGGGGGCATGTCGAGCGGCGCACCGACGACACCGACCGGCGTCGCCGGACCGTCATCCCCGCGCGCCGATCCGCAGGGGTGGTGCGTGACCGGCTCATGCCGATCGTCACGGCGTCCGAGCGGTGTCTCGCCGGTTTCGATGAGGCACAGGTTGCGGCTGTCGAAACCTATCTGTCCCAGGTCCTCGACGCCCTCGACGCGTGCGTCACGGACCCGGAGTTCGACGGCCCGGCACCGGATGGGAGCCCGAATGACTGAGACCAGCACCCCGATCCTCGTCCCCGCCGACCCGGCGGTGAGCGCCTACGATCTGCTCGCCCGGCGCCTGGCCGTCGCACCCGATCACCCGGCGTTCCTGCGGCCCACGGGCCCCGGGTGGACGCCGGTCACAACCGCCGAATTCGGCCGTCGGGTCGACGCCGCCGCCGCGGAACTGGTGCGGCGGGGCGTGGGCGCCGGCGACCGGGTGCTCGTCATGGGGGCCACCAGCTTCGAGTGGG
>DAIESZ010000012.1 GCA_027346035.1 Propionibacteriaceae bacterium | reverse complement strand
AACGCGGCCCGGAAATCGGTGTAGTGGAAGCGGTCGGTGATGACCCCGGAGATGTCGAGGCCCGACTGCAGCAGGACACTCATGGCATACCAGGTCTCGAAGATCTCCCGGCCGTAGACACCCTTGATCGTCAGCATGTTGAAAACGACCTTGCTGAAGTCGAGCGCGATGTCGCGGCTCGGAATGCCGAGCATCGCGATCCGACCGCCGTGGGTCATGTTGTCGACCATGTCGCGGAGGGCCTCGCCGCTGCCCGACATCTCCAGGCCCACGTCGAAGCCCTCCCGCATCCGCAGCGCCTGCTGGACGTCGCGCACGGGCACCTGGCTGGTGTTGAGGGTGTGGTCGATGCCGAGGCGACGGGCGAGCTCGAGCCGTTGGTCCGAGTGGTCGGTGATCACCACGTTTCGCGCGCCGGCGTGCTTGGCGACCAGGGCGGCCATGATGCCGATCGGTCCGGCGCCGGTGACCAGCACATCCTCACCGAGGCAGGGGAACTGAAGAGCGGTGTGCACGGCGTTGCCGAAGGGGTCGAAGATCGCGGCGACATCGGGATCGACCGGGGTGCGGTGCACCCACACGTTGCCGGCGGGGATCGCGATGTACTCCGCGAACGCTCCGTCGATCTGGACGCCGATCCCTCGGGTGTTCACGCACAGGTGGCGGCGTCCGGCCAGGCAGGCCCGGCACCGGCCGCACACCAGATGGCCCTCTGCGGAGACGAACATGCCCTCCTCGAGATCGGTGACCTCGGAGCCGACCTCGACGATGTCGCCGCAGAACTCGTGACCGATGATCAGTGGCGGGGCGATGGTTCGCCGCGCCCAGTCGTCCCACGTGTCGATGTGCAGGTCGGTGCCGCAGATACCCGTGCGCCGCACCCTGATGAGCACGTCATTGACACCGACGGCGGGCACGGGGACGTCGGTCAACTCGAGTCCCGGACCCGCCTGGGACTTCACCAGAGCCTTCACCGTGCATCCTGTGATGCGAATGATCGCCCGGGACCGGGCCCCTGCCACGGAATCGACGACCGCCGGTAGCCTAACCCCATGAAGATTGCCGTGATCGGGCTGGGTTACGTCGGCCTGTCGAACGCCGTCATCCTTGCCCAGCACCACGATGTCACCGCCGTCGACATCGACCGACACCGGGTCGAGCTGGTCAACGCGCGCCGCTCCCCGATCGTCGACGCCGAACTCGAGGACTACCTCGCCCATCACGACCTGCGGCTCCGCGCGACCACCGATGCCGAGGCCGCCTACGCGGGCGCCGACTACGTCATCGTGGCCACTCCCACGAACTACGACGAGACGACGAACTTCTTCGACACCAGCTCGGTCGAGTCAGTCATCGCCGATGTCGAGCGGATCAACCCCGGCACGACGGTGGTCGTCAAATCCACCGTGCCGGTCGGCTTCAGCCGGGAGATGAACGCCGTGCACGGGGTCAGGGTCATCTTCAGCCCCGAGTTCCTCCGGGAGGGCCGGGCGCTCTACGACAACCTGCACCCCTCGCGGATCATCGTCGGTGACGACTCCCCCGCCGGCCGCGGCTTCGCCGAACTGCTCCGGGAGGGTGCCCTCGACGACGACGTGCCGGTGCTGTTCACCGGCGCCACGGAGGCGGAGGCGGTCAAGCTGTTCGCCAACACCTACCTCGCGCTGCGTGTCGCCTACTTCAACGAGCTCGACACGTACGCCGCAACCCACGGACTCAACACGGCCCAGATCATCGAGGGGGTGGGGCTCGACCCGCGGATCGGGTCGCACTACAACAACCCGAGTTTCGGCTACGGCGGCTACTGCCTGCCCAAGGACACCAAACAGCTGCTCGCGAACTACACCGACGTGCCACAGAACCTCATCCAGGCGATCGTGTCGTCGAACACGACCCGCAAGGACTTCGTGGCCTCCGACATCCTGCGCCGCAACCCGCGCACCGTCGGCGTCTACCGGCTGATCATGAAGTCCGGATCGGACAACTTCCGCAGCTCCTCGATCCAGGGGATCATGAAGCGGATCAAGGCGAAGGGCGTCGAGGTCATCGTCTACGAGCCGGCCCTCGACGCGTCCGAGTTCTACCACTCCGAGGTTGTCAACGACCTCGACGAGTTCAAGCGTCGCGCCGACGTCATCGTGGCGAACCGGCGCAGCGACGAGCTCGCCGACGTCGCCGAGTCGGTCTACACCCGCGATCTCTACGGTTCGGACTAGACGTGGCGATCAGCGTCTTCGACATCTTCAAGGTCGGCATCGGACCATCCAGCTCGCACACGGTGGGGCCGATGCGGGCGGCGGGGATGTTCGTCGGGGCGCTGGCCCAGGTGGACGCATCGGCGCTCACGCGGGTGAAGGTGGAGTTGTTCGGATCCCTGGGCGCCACCGGTCACGGCCACGGATCCGAACCCGCGGTCATGCTCGGGCTCGAGGGGGCCTCACCCGAGACCGTCGACACCGACCAGCTGCCGGTGCGGGCCCGCGAGATCGCCGCGACCCGCGAACTGGTGCTGGCCACCCGGCCCGCCCGGCCGATCCGCTTCGATCCGGTGCACGACCTGGTGCTCCACCGCAACCGCCGACTCACCGGTCACACCAACGCGATGACCTTCACGGCGCTCGCCCATCAGCCGGCGGGTGAGCGGGTGCTGCTGCAACGCACCTACCGGTCGATCGGCGGCGGATTCGTCCTCGCCGATGGCGGCGACGGGGTGCGGGTCGTCCCCGATCCCACGCCGGTACCGTTCCCGTTCCGCTCGGCGGCCGACCTGCTCGCCCTCTCACACGACCACCGGCTTCCGATCCCCCGGCTGTCGTGGGGCAACGAGCAGGCGCTCGGCCGCGGCACACGCGACGACCTTCTGCACCTGTGGCGGGTGATGGACTCCTGCATCGCGGCAGGCTGCGCCACGTCAGGGGTGCTGCCCGGCGGGCTGCACGTGCGCCGGCGCGCCCACCGGCTCGCCGACGACCTCGTTGCCAGGGACACCGCCGGCACGACCCCCGACCCGCTCGCCGCGATCGACTGGCTGATGGTGTGGGCGCTCGCGGTCAACGAACAGAACGCCGCGGGCGGGCGGGTGGTGACGGCCCCCACCAACGGGGCTGCCGGCATCGTCCCGGCCGTCCTCAAGTACGTCACGCGGTACGTCCGCGACGACGACTCGACGGTCGTCGACTTCCTGCTCACCGCGGGAGCCGTCGGCGCCATCTACCAGCAGACGGCCTCGATCTCGGGGGCCGAGGTGGGGTGTCAGGGCGAGGTGGGCGTGGCCTGCTCGATGGCCGCGGCAGCGCTGTGCCAGGTGCTCGGAGGAACCCCGGCCCAGGTGCTCAACGCCGCCGAGATCGGGCTCGAGCACCACCTGGGGCTCACCTGCGACCCGGTGGGCGGGCTGGTGCAGATCCCCTGCATCGAGCGGAACGCGGTCGCGGCGGTGCAGGCGATCACCGCCGCTCGGCTCGCCCTGGGCGGCGACGGCGTCCAGGCGGTGAGCCTCGACCAGGTGATCCGCACGATGATGCAGACCGGAGCCGACATGTCGGTGAAGTACAAGGAAACGGCGCGCGGGGGTCTCGCCGTCAACATCGTCGAATGCTGAGGCCGCAATGGTGGCCGGTTGGTCTCGAACAGGTCACGAAATCCGTGGTTCGGTGGGATCCCTCGACGACACCCGCTCCGTATGGCAATATCCCGTTTGGGACGAGTTGACACTCCACCCCAATCCTCACGGATTCCACTACGGATCGTCGGGCACGTACCTGCCCGTGGAAAGGACGTGTGGCATGGCCACAGTTACATTCAAGGAGGCCACCCGGATCTATCCGGGCGGCGACCACCCCGCTGTCAACAAGTTGAACCTCGAGATCGGTGACGGCGAGTTCATGGTCCTGGTCGGACCGTCGGGCTGCGGCAAGTCCACGTCGCTGCGCATGCTGGCCGGGCTCGAAGAGGTCAACGCCGGGGAGATCCACATCGGTGACCGCGACGTCACCGACCTGCCCCCGAAGGACCGCGACATCGCGATGGTCTTCCAGAACTATGCGCTGTACCCGCACATGACGGTGGCCGACAACATGGGCTTCGCCCTGAAGATGGCCGGCGTCGCCAAGGAGGAGCGCGCCAAGCGCGTGCAGGAGGCGGCCCGACTGCTCGGCCTCGAGGACTTCCTCAGCCGCAAGCCGAAGGCCCTGTCCGGTGGCCAGCGCCAGCGTGTCGCGATGGGCCGCGCGATCGTCCGGAACCCTCAGGTGTTCCTCATGGACGAGCCGCTGTCGAACCTCGACGCGAAGCTGCGCGTTCAGACCCGCACCCAGATCGCGGCACTGCAGAGCCGGCTCGGAGTCACCACGGTCTACGTCACGCACGACCAGGTCGAGGCAATGACCATGGGCGACCGGGTGGCGGTCATGCGTGATGGCGTCCTGCAGCAGGTCGACAGCCCGCTGGCGCTCTACGACGCCCCCAACAACCTGTTCGTCGCGGGATTCATCGGATCTCCCGCCATGAACCTCATCCAGGGCAAGGTCGTCGAGGGCGGCGCCCAGGTCGGTGACTACGTCGTGCCGGTTCCCCGCGAGGTGCTCGCGAAGGCCGGTAGCGACGCCACCGTCACGCTCGGCATCCGCCCCGAGGTGTTCCGTCTCGCCCCCGACAACCAGGGCGTCGCGGTCGACGTTGCGGTCGTTGAGGAGACCGGCGCGGACGCCTACCTCTATGGCACCCTGTCCGGCCTGTCCGAGGAGGAGCGTCTCAACGCCCAGCAGATCATCGCCCGCATCTCCTCGCGGCAGCCACCGCAGCGCGGCAGCCAGGTGCGTCTCGTGGCCGATGTCGGGCAGGTGCACGTGTTCAGCAACACGACCCAGGGTCGCATTTCCTGAGGCCGTCCACACCATGGCACGCACGACCGGGGGTCCCTCTCAGAGGGGCCCCCGGTCCGCGTTCCGGAAGCCGTCGCCCCAGGGAACGAATACCCCCGGGGGCGATGTCGCCACCCGGACGGCCCGAGCGACCGCCTTGAGGCTCCTCTAGGCTCAGCGCACCATGAACGACGCGACCGAGTCCCCAGCCCCCAGTCCGTTCACCAGGGCCCTGCGGGCCGGGATCTGCTCCGACACCGCGCACGGCGCTGTCGTTCCGCCCCTCTACCTCAGCACGAACTACACCTTCGAATCGCTGGGCAGGCCGCGGCGCTACGACTACACCCGCTCGGGGAACCCGACGCGCGACCACCTCGGCGAGGCCATCTCGGTGCTCGAGGGCGGCGCGGGCGGTGTCATCGTCGCCACCGGAATGGCCACCGTCACCCTCACCATCGAGGCCCTCGTGCCCGTCGGGGGCCGGGTGGTGGCGCCCCATGACTGTTACGGCGGCACGTGGCGCCTGTTCACCTGGTTCGCCGAGCGGGGACGCATCCGGCTCGACTTCGCCGACCTCACCGATCGCGGGGCGGTCGCGTCCGCGTTGGCCTCGCCCGCCGATCTCGTGTGGATCGAGACCCCGTCGAACCCGCTCATGCGAATCACCGATCTCGCCGCCGTCTCCCGGGCGGCCCACGCCGCCGGCGCCGTGGCCGTGGCCGACAACACGTTCTGCTCGCCGCTGCTGCAGCGACCCCTCGAGCACGGGGTCGACGTGGTGGCCCACTCGACGACGAAGTTCATCAACGGCCACTCCGACATGGTCGGCGGAGCGGTCGTGGCCGCCGATCCCGCGATCCATGAGGAGCTCGCCGGGTGGGCCAACGCCCTGGGCATCACCGCCAGCCCGTTCGATTCCTATCTGGCGCTGCGTGGGCTGCGAACCCTGGACGCCCGCGTGCGGGTCCACGGAGAGAACACGCAGCGGATCGTCGATGTGCTGACGGCGCACGCGGCGGTGGCCCGCGTCCACTACCCGGGACTCACCACCCATCCCGGGCATGCGATCGCGGCGGCGCAACAGCTCGGATACGGGTCATTGCTCAGCTTCGAACTGCGCGGCGGCCTCGACGCGGCCCGGCGGTTCGTGACCGGATTGCGCTACTTCGACCTCGCGGAATCGCTCGGTGGCGTCGAGTCGCTGGTCGCGCATCCCGCGACCATGACCCACGCGTCGATGGCCCCGTCAGCCCGGGAGGCCGCGGGCATCGGGGATGGCCTCATCCGGCTCTCGGTCGGGATCGAGGGCGCCGACGACCTCGTCTCGGACATCTCCGCTGCCCTGAATCGGGCTGCTGGCTAGCCCATTCGGTCCACGGCGGCGGACGCGCGGATGCCGTCCTGGCGACGGGGTGAGAGAATCGTGAGGTGCCCCGGTTTCTCAGCGCCAAGCCCGACGCGCGACTGATCCCCCTGCCGTGGTCGACGCCGTTGGCGGAGTGGCCCACGGAGTACCTGATCGCTCTCCCCCGCGGCATCTCGCGACACGTGGTCCGCTTCATCCGGGTGGGTGAGTCGATCTACGCCGCCAAGGAGGTCATCGAGGATCTCGCCGTGCACGAATACCGGCTGCTCCACGACCTCAAGCGACTCGGCACCCCCTCGGTCGAGCCGATGGCGGTGGTGACCGGCCGCAAGGCCACCGGTGGCGAACCGCTCGATCCCGTCCTCGTCACCCGCCACCTGCAGTTCTCCCTGCCCTACCGGGCGCTGTTCTCCCAGGGAGTCCGGGGCGAGACCGTCGAACGCCTCGTCGACGCGCTGGTCGTGCTGCTCGCCCGGCTGCACCTGCTCGGGTTCCTCTGGGGCGACGTCTCCCTGTCCAACGTGCTGTTCCGCCGCGACGCGGGCTCGTTCGCCGCCTACCTGGTCGACGCCGAGACGGGCGAGTTGCACGACCAACTCACCGACGGGCAGCGCGAGCACGACCTGCAGATCGCCCGCACCAACCTGTTCGGGGAGTTCCTCGACCTCGAGGCCGGCGGCATCCTCGACGGGGCGCTCGACCCGCTCACCCTGGTCGACTCGATCGAGAACCGCTACCGCGAGCTGTGGCGTGAGCTCACCGGGGTCGAGCGGTTCTCCGGGTCGGAGTTGCACCGCATCGAATCGCGGGTGCGCCGCCTCAACGCCCTGGGGTTCGATGTCGCCGAGCTCGACATCCGCACCTCGAACGAGGGCCAGACGATCCAGATCCAGCCGAAGGTGGTCGATGCCGGCCACCACTCGCGCCGCCTGATGCGCCTCACCGGCCTCGACGCCGAGGAGAACCAGGCCCGGCGCCTGCTCAACGACCTCGACACCTTCCGTTTCCGCACCGGCCAGCAGCAGGTCGACGAGGCGATCGTCGCCCACCAGTGGCTCGTCCAGGTGTTCGAGCCGGTCGTCACCGTCGTCCCACCCGAACTGCGCAGCAAGCGCGACATGGCCCAGCTGTTCCATGAGGTGCTCGATTACCGCTGGTACCAGTCGCAGCGCGAGTTCCGCGAGGTGCCGATCGCCGAGGCGGCCCGTGGATACATCAACGAGGTGCTGAGGAACCTGCCCGACGAGGCCATCAGCACGGAGTTCCAGCCCATCGACCAGTCGGGCCGGCAGCTCAGCAATCCCTATGACCCCTCCGCAGGCTTTGCCGACGAGAACGAGCAGGCGCCCTACGACCCGTGGGAGGACGGCGCCGAGCCGGTGGCCGAGGCCGCCGGCCCCTTCGGCGGCTTCGACATCGAGGCGCTTCGGGCGAAGGCTCGTCAAGCAGACCCACGATAGGGTTGGCCCGTGACGTTCCACGTGTACGACAGCCTTCGCGGTCAGGTGGTGCAGTTCGTACCCCTCGTCCCCGGACAGGTGTCGATCTACCACTGTGGACTCACCGTGCAGGCCGCGCCTCACCTCGGGCACATCCGCAAGGAGATCGTGTTCGACGTGCTGCGCCGCTGGCTCACCCACAGCGGCTACTCGGTGCGCGTGGTGGCCAACGTCACCGACATCGACGACAAGATCCTGCAGACCTCCGCCCGCGAAGGCATCCCGTGGTTCGAGCACGCCTACCGGTTCGAGCGCGAACTGCACGAGGCCTACCGCGCGCTCGGCTGCCTCCCGCCCAGCTACGAACCGAGGGCCACCGGACACATCCCCGAGATGATCGAGTTGATCGGCGTCCTCATCGACCGCGGACACGCCTATCGCGCCGCCGACGGGTCGGGTGACGTCTATTTCGACGTCGCCTCCTGGCCCGACTATGGACGCCTCTCGCACCAACGGGTCGGCGACATGGAGCCCGCCGAGGACGCCGATCCGCGAGGCAAGCGCGACCCTCACGACTTCGCGCTGTGGAAGGCGCACAAGCCGAGCGAGCCGGAGACCGCCGCCTGGCAGTCGCCCTGGGGCGCGGGCCGCCCCGGCTGGCACATCGAATGCTCCGCCATGGCCGGCAAGTACCTGGGCCCGGCGTTCGACATCCACGGCGGTGGGATCGACCTGCGCTTCCCCCACCACGAGAACGAACTGGCCCAATCCCAGGCGGCCGGGCGGCCCTTCGCGAGCTACTGGATGCACAACACCTGGGTGACGGCGGCCGGGGAGAAGATGAGCAAGTCGCTCAGCAACGGCGCCCTCGTCAGCGAGGTCACCCAGCAGTACCCGCCCCGTGCGGTGCGCTTCTATCTCGTCGCACCCCATTACCGCTCGGCGATCGAGTTCAGCGACACCTCGCTGGCCGAGGCAACCGCGTCACTCGCCCGCATCGACAACTTTCTGCGCCGGGCCGAGTCCGGCGGTGCGCAGCGTCCCCGCGACGCCGAGGTCGAATTGCCCGCGGCGTTCGTCGCGGCCCTCGACGACGACCTGAGCACACCCGGCGCGGTTGCGGCGCTCTACCAGGAGGTCCGCGACGGCAACTCCGCGCTCGACGCGGGCGACGCCGACGCCGCCCTGCGCGCCTACCAGAACGTGACCGCCATGCTCGGCGTCCTCGGCCTCGACCCCGACGACCCGATCTGGTCGGGCGTGGCCGACGACGCGAGGCTGCGCCCGGTCGTCGACAGCCTGGTGCAGACCCTGCTGGCCAGACGGGCCGAGGCCCGCGCGGCCCGGGACTGGGAAGGCGCCGACGCCATCCGCGACTCACTCACGGCCGCGGGACTGAAGATCGAGGACACCCCCCAGGGGTCCCGCTGGACGATGGAGGGCTGATGCCGGGAAACTCACAACGACGAGGTGCCGGCCACAAGGGCAAGGGCAACACCGCCGGATCGGGCGGACGGATCCGCCGGTCCCTCGAGGGGCGTGGGCCCACTCCCCGGGCCGAGGACCGTCCCTACCACAAGGCCTACAAGGGCGCGCCGGAGGCGGCCGGCCGCTCGCAGGCTCCCCGGCGCGACGTCAAGCGCACCGGACGCCCCGGCGCCGGGCCCGAATGGGTCGTCGGCCGCAACCCGGTGCTCGAGGCGCTGCTGGCGGGCCTGCCCGCCCGCACCGTCTACATCGCCGACGGTGCCGAGCGCGACGATCGGCTCCGCGACATCCTCAAACACACGAGCGAGCACTCGATCCCGATGCTTCAGGTCACCCGACTGGAGCTCGACCGGCTCACGGCCGGTGCGGTCCACCAGGGCATCGCCATGCAGCTGCCCTCCTACGACTACCTGCATCCCGACGACCTGCTGGCCCGCGCGGTCACCTCCGATCGGGAGGGTCTGGTGGTCGCCCTCGACGGCATCACCGATCCGCGCAACCTCGGCGCGATCATCCGCTCCGCCGCCGCGTTCGGCGCCCATGGGGTGCTGATCCCCGAGCGGCGTTCGGCGGGCATGACCGCCGCCGCGTGGAAGACCTCCGCCGGGGCCGCGGCCCGGATCCCGGTCGCCCGGGCCACCAACCTCAACCGGGCGCTCGAGCAGTTCGCGAAGGCGGGCTTCACGATCGTCGGCCTGGCCGGCGAGGGTGACACGGACATCGCCGGCGTCCCCGGGGTCGACGGCCCTGTGGTGCTCGTGGTGGGCTCCGAGGGTCACGGGCTCGCCCGGCTCGTGCGCGAGCACTGCGACTCACTGGCCCGCATCCCGATCGCCAGCGACGTCGAGAGCCTCAACGCCGGGGTCGCGGCCTCCATCGCCCTCTACGAGGTGGTCCGCAGCCGCGGCTGACCCGAGCCCGGCGGCGTCCGCGTCGCCCCCTGCCGATGCCCACGTCCCCCGCTGCCGCGGGGAGGCCGTGGCGCCGCCCGGTAGATTTGTCCCGTTCGCCCATCGTCGAGGAGCAACCGTGACCGACATGTCCGCCGCAAGCCAGGTCTACCAGTCAGCGTTGAGCATCATCGAGGGGGTCGAACCCCGGATCGCCGCGGCCACCCGTCAGGAACTCGCCAATCAGCGCGGCTCGCTCAAGCTCATCGCGAGCGAGAACTACGCCTCGCTGCCGGTGCTCATGACGATGGGCACCTGGCTCAGCGACAAGTACGCCGAGGGCACCGTCGGTCATCGCTTCTACGCCGGATGCCAGAACATCGACACGGTCGAGGCGGTTGCCGCTGAGCACGCCCGCGAGCTGTTCGGTGCCGAGTACGCCTATGTGCAGCCCCACTCGGGCATCGACGCCAACCTCACCGCCTACTGGGCCATCCTCGCCCACCGGGTCGAGATCCCCGCCCTCGCCGAGTTCGGCGTGAAGCAGGTCAACGACCTGTCCGAGGCCGACTGGGAGACGCTGCGCAAGCGATTCGGCGAGCAGCGCATGCTGGGCATGAGCCTGGACGCCGGCGGCCACCTCACCCACGGCTTCCGGCCCAACATCTCCGGCAAGATGTTCCACCAGCGCAGCTACGGAACCCACCCGACCACCCAGCTGCTCGACTACGACGCACTGGCCGCCCAGGCCCGCGAGTTCAAGCCGCTCATCATCGTTGCCGGGTACTCCGCCTACCCGCGTCGCATCAACTTCGCGAAGGTCGCCGAGATCGCCCACGAGGTCGGTGCCACGTTCATGGTCGACATGGCCCACTTCGCCGGCCTGGTCGCGGGCAAGGTGTTCACCGGCGACGAGGACCCCGTGCCGCACGCCGACGTCGTGACCACCACGACGCACAAGTCCCTGCGCGGGCCCCGCGGCGGCATGATCCTCGCCAAGGAGGAGTACGCCGCCGATATCGACCGCGGCTGCCCGCTCGTCCTCGGCGGCCCCCTCGGACACGTCATCGCCGCGAAGGCCGTGGCCCTCGCCGAGGCCCGCACGCAGGCCTTCCGCGACTACGCCCAGCACGTCGCCGACAATGCCGTGAGCCTCGCCGAGGGATTCCTCAAGCGAGGGGCGACGCTGGTCACCGGCGGCACCGACAACCACATCGTGCTGCTCGACGTCACCTCGTTCGGTCTCACCGGGCGCCAGGCCGAGTCGGCCCTGCTCGACGCCGGCATCGTCACGAACCGCAACGCGGTGCCCGCCGACCCCAACGGGGCCTGGTACACGTCGGGCGTCCGCCTCGGGACGCCGGCGCTGACGACCC
>DAIESZ010000360.1 GCA_027346035.1 Propionibacteriaceae bacterium | reverse complement strand
GCCTCGGTGACGAGTTCGAGGACGCCGCCCGCGTGCACGGCGGCGGCCCGGTCACCGGGCTGCGGATCTCGGCGTCCCTGCTCGCCCCGGCCTTCTGGTCGGCGTTCGCGATCGTGTTCGCCGAGAGTGTCAGCGACTTCGGCGTCGCCGACACTCTGGCCCACGACGCGCACTTCCCGGTGCTCACGTACACCCTCTTCACCGCGATCGACGCGTTCCCGGTCGACTTCCCGGTGGCCGCCGCGATCGGCTGGGTGCTGCTCGGTCTGGCCGGCCTCGCGATCCTGGCCCAGAACCTCGCGATGCGCGGCCGCGCCTACCAGGTGCTGGGCGGGCGCACCCGCCAGGTGCGACGACGGCATCTGGGCGTCGTGCCGCGCCTGTCGGCGCTGGCGGGTGCGACGGTCGTCGGAATCGTCGGGGTAGGCATCCCGCTGCTGGGTGCGCTGGCCGCGAGCCTGTTCGTGGGCATGGGGACGCTGGCGGCCTCGCCCACGCTCACCCTCGACAACTACCGTCGGGTGCTCGAGTCCGCGGCCCTGCACGCGCCGCTCGCCTACTCAGCGGAGATGGCGTTCGTCACGGCCTTCCTGGCCGTGGGTCTGGGGCTGGTGTGCGCCCGAGCCCTCAGCAGCACGGGCAACCGCTTGTCGGGACGCATTCTCGACCTCATGCTGCTCACGGCCGTGGCACTGCCGGGCATCGTGTTCGCAGCGGGCTACATCTTCGCCTACAACCTGCCGATCATGAACCGGTTGGGAATCCACATCTACGGCACGTCGCTGCTGCTGCTGCTCGGCTATGTGGCCACGGCCCTGCCGTCGACCGCGCGGGTTCTGGTCGGCAGCGTCTCGCAACTGCAGTCGTCGATGGGCCAGGCCGCCCGGGTTCATGGCGCGGGAGCGATCCGCGCGTGGTTCTCGTCGTCGTTGCCGCTGCTCGCCCGGCCGATCCTCAACGCGTGGCTGCTGACGTTCAGCGCCACCCTGCTCGAGCTGCCGGTGAGTCAGTTGCTGTACCCGCCCGGCAACCCCCCCGTGTCGGTGGGGATCACCAAGGCGCTCAGTGCCTATGACCTCGGCGGTGGTACGGCGATGGAGGTCGTCTCGATCGCCCTGGTGCTGGTCGTCATGGGCGCGACCTGGCTTGGCTGGCGCCTGCTGGCACCCCGTGGATGGAAAAGGATCGGAGAAGCGCGATGACCACAGCACTCAACCTCCCGCGGACGCAGGACGCGGCGGGCCTCCCCGCCGGACACGCGATCCGCGTGCGCGACGCGGTACGCACGTACGGGCGCCTGGCCGCGCTCGACGGCGTTTCCTTCGACGTGGCGCCGGGGGAGTTCCTCGTGCTGCTCGGACCGTCGGGGTCGGGCAAGTCGACCCTGCTGCGCTGCCTCGCCGGCATCGAGCGGTTGTCGTCGGGCGCCGTGTCCCTCTCCGGCGCCCCGGTGAACGACGAGCGCACGTTCGTCCCGGCCGAGCGCCGTGACCTGTCGATGGTGTTCCAGGACTATGCCCTGTGGCCGCACCTCACGGCCGCTCAGAACGTGGCCTTCGCGCTGCGGCGGCGCACCGTCGGCCGCGACGAGGCACGACGCCGGGTGACGCAGGCGCTCGACCAGGTGGGTCTTGCCCACAAGGCCGACCGCCATCCCAACGAACTCTCGGGTGGTGAGCAGCAGCGGGTGGCCCTCGCCCGCGCCGTCGTCGGGCGGCCGCGCCTGCTGCTGTTCGACGAGCCGTTGAGCAACCTCGACGCGCACCTGCGGGAACGCCTGCGGGTGCAGATCTCGACCCTCACCCGCGCCCACCGCGCGACCGCCGTCTACATCACCCACGACCAGAGCGAGGCCTTCGCCCTGGCCGACCGGATCGGCGTGCTCGACCACGGCAGGCTGGCCCAGCTCGACACGCCGGAGGCCATCTACCACCGGCCGGCGTCCGCGTTCGTCGCCCGGTTCACCGGCATCGGCGGGAGCCTCGAGGCCACGGCCCGCTCGTCGGCGTCCGCCGGCGCCGAATGGGTCAGCGTGCGGCTCGGCCGGGGGGAGCTCCGTGCGCGGCCGATGGACGGGATCGACAGCGGCGAACGGGTGACGCTGCTGGTCCGTCCCGACGCGGCGTCGTTGACCACGGACGCGGACCCGCGCGCGATCACGACCGGTACGGTCACCGACATCGCCTACCGGGGACGCGGCTACGACCACGTCGTCGACCTGGGTGAGGGACGCCTCACCGGCGTGCACGACCGGCAGGCCCACCCCCGCGGGAGTAGCGTCGGCGTCGTGCTCGATTCCGCCGGCTGCCACGCCACCCTCGATCCCGGAGCCCCCGACCCCTTCGACGGGTCGGGCGGCACCGGTCTGTCCACGGACCTCCCCTCACCGGAACGAGGAGCCACCGCATGACCACGACGGTATGGGCCCTGCTGGCCGCGGTCTACGTCGCCTGCATCGTCGAGACGGTCGAGGCGACCACGGTGGTGCTGGCCATGGGTATCACCCGGGGCTGGCGCTCGACACTGCTGGGGGTTGTCACGGCGCTGGCCGCGCTGGCCGCCGTGACGTCGATCGGCGGCTACGCCCTCATCCACTGGCTGCCGGTCAGCGCGCTGCAGTTGGTCATCGGTGGCCTGCTGCTGGCCTTCGGGCTGCAGTGGATCCGCAAGGCGGTCTACCGCTCGAGCGGCCGCAAGTCGCTGCACGACGAGGACGAGATCTTCAGTCGGCAACTGGCCGCGGCGAAGGACGCCGGTGAGCGGCAGCCGTTCGACATGTTCGGCTTCATGGTGAGCCTGAAGTCGGTGTTCCTCGAGGGCATGGAGGTGGTGTTCATCGTGCTCACCTTCGGCCTCAACGCGCACCGCATTCCCTCCGCGTCGCTGGCAGCGCTGGCGGCGGTCGTCACCGTGGTCGTCATCGCGGTGATCGCGCGTCGTCCCCTCGCGATGATCCCCGAGAACACCCTGAAGTACGGCGTCGGGCTGATGCTGGCGGCCTTCGGCAGCTTCTGGGCCTTCGAGGGCCTCGGCGTGTTGCGCTCCGGCCACGTCAGCGTCGCCTGGCCGGGGGCCGACTGGTCGATCCTCGTGCTGCTTCTGGCCTGGTTCCTCGCAAGTCGGGTAATGATCCGGGTGTTGCGACCGGCCCCCGCCGACGTTCCCCAGAGCACCGCCGCTCCCTCGGAGGTGTTGTCATGACCGCTCTCACCCGCTTCCTCAAGGACTTCGGCCACTTCTGGGTCGAGTTCCTCATCGGGGACGACTGGAAGCTTTTCGCGCTGGTCGTCTCGGTGCTCGTGGTCGGGGGGCTGTTGGTCGCGGCCGGCGTGGGCGACACCACCGTGGTGCTCACGTGTGCCGGACTCACCCTGGTCGGATTCTGTGCCGAACTCGTCCTCGACCTGAGGCTCGAGGCGCGCAGAGATCCTCACTGATCCGGCCTCGCCCGGCGACGACCGGCGTCCTCGGCGCACGGGCCGCGCCCGGTTGCGGACGTCCGGGCGGGTTGTTGGGGTCGGGTAGACTTGAGGTACCTGTTTCTGGAGTCGCCGCCGGGGTTCCTCGTAGGGCCGGGTAGAAGTGCGGACCCACATGCCGAACCCAGAAACCGCGACGCTTTCACCTCCCCGCCGCCCGCGCGGCGCCGCCCGTGCCGAGGTGGCGGAGCGAACCCGAACCTTCACCGAACTTGCGCACGAGGTGCGTGAGAAGGGACTGAACGACCGGACTCCGTGGTTCTACGTGGCCGTCGGTGTCGGACTGGTCACCGCTCTCGCCGGTGCCATCGCCGGCATGGTGCTGCTGGGCGGATCGTGGTACCAACTGCTGATCGCCGGGGCGCTCGGG
>DAIESZ010000357.1 GCA_027346035.1 Propionibacteriaceae bacterium | reverse complement strand
GGCGGGCGCGGGGATCTCGGTGTCGACCTTGTCGGTGGACACCTCCAGCAGTGGCTCGTCGGCCTCGACGCGGTCACCGACCGCCTTGAGCCAGCGGGACACGGTGCCCTCGGTGACCGACTCGCCCAGCGCGGGCAGGGTCACATCGGTGCCTCCCGCCGCCGGGCTCGCGCTGGGTGCCTGCGGTGCGGCGGGCCGGGTGTCGGGTTGGACAGCCCCGGGGGCGTCGCTGGTGGTGGCCTCCTGCGCGGGGGCTTGGGCGATCGCCTGGGGAGCCGGGGTCGGAGCAGCGGCCTGCGGTGCGGCCGGGCCGGCCCCGCTCTCCTCACCGATGAGCCCGAGCACCGCGCCGACCTCGGCGACCTCGTCCTCGTTCACCCGGATCTCGAGCAGGACGCCGGCGGCGGGCGCGGGGATCTCGGTGTCGACCTTGTCGGTGGACACCTCCAGCAGTGGCTCGTCGGCCTCGACGCGGTCACCGACCGCCTTGAGCCAGCGGGAGACGGTGCCCTCGGTGACGCTTTCCCCGAGGGCCGGGAGAGTGACTTCGGTCGACATGTTGAGTGGTCGCTCCTTCGCGGGTGATCCAGGCGTGAGCCCAAGTGTCGTGGCCAGCGGGACTGTGGTCCCGTTCATCGTTCGCCGCCAGCCTATCCCCACCTCGCGATAATCCGCAGTCCGGTGACGGGGTGCCGCCGGGACCGGATCGACGCCTCACCCGTGGCTGTGCAGGGGCTTTCCCGCGAGCGCCAGCATGGCCTCGCCCAGGGCCTCGTCGAGGGTTGGGTGGGCGTGCAGCAGTTCGGCGACCTCGTCGGCGTGCGCGCCCCACGACACGGTGAGCTGGGCCTCCCCGGCGAGATCGCTCACCCGGTCGCCGATCATGTGGACGCCGACGACCGGCCCGCCATGCTCGGCGACCACCTGCACAAATCCCTGAGTGCGCAGGATCTGCGCCTTCGCGCTGCCGGTGAGGTCGTACGTGACCGTGTCCACCTGGACGCCGGGCTGGGCCGCCCGCGCCTGGTCCGCGGACAGTCCGACCGAGGCGATCTCGGGACTCGAATAGATCACTCGGGGGATCAGATGGTCGGGGGTGAGCCGTGGGCGCAGTTCGCTGCGCCCGCTCAACTGCGCGATCCGCTCGGCCACATGGATCCCGTGCCCGAATCCGCGATGGGCGAGTTGGGGACCGCGCACGAGGTCACCGACCGCATGGACCCCGGGCACGGCCGTGGCCAGATGGTCGTCGACCCTCACCCAACCGCCCTCGTCGAGGCCCACCCCCGCCTCGACGAGGCCGATGCCGTCGCTCGCCGGCTCGCGCCCGACCGCCACGAGCAGCAGGTCGGCGGCGAGCGTCTCGCCGGAGTCGAGCCGTACCCGCACCTCCCCGTCGGTGACCCGCGCATCGGCGATGGCGGCTCCTGTGCGGGCGGTGATTCCACGCCGGCGGAATGCGCGGGTGAGAGCCTGGGAGATCGCGGGGATCTCGCCGGGCACCAGCCGATCGAGCGCCTCGACGAGGGTGACCTCGACCCCGAAACTCGTCCAGGCCGAGGCGAACTCGACGCCGATGACGCCGCCCCCCAGCACGATGGCGGTGCGGGGGAGGCGGTCGAGCCACAGGGCGTCGTCGCTGGTGACGATGTGCTCGTGGTCGATCGGGAGCCCCAGGGTGCGCGGGCGCGAGCCGGTGGCCACGACGACGTGGCGTGCTTCCAGCCGGTTGTCGCCGACGACGACGGCAAGCCCGCCCTGGTCGCGCACGAGCTGACCGGTTCCTTCGACGACCCTGATGCCCCTGCTGGCCACCAGGCCGGCGAGGCCGGTGTGCAGCTTCTTCACCACCGACGCCGAGTAGTCACGCAGGCGGGCGGCGTCGACCCCCTCGATCGAGGCGATCACCCCGACATCCGCGGCGTGGCGGGCGGCGTCAGCCACCTCGGCGGCGTGCAGCAGAGCCTTCGCGGGCACGCATCCGCGGTGCAGGCACGTGCCGCCGACCTTGTCCTTCTCGACCAGGGCCACCCGCTGGCCCAACTGGGCGGCGCGCAGGGCACAGGCGTAGCCGCCGCTGCCGGCGCCGAGCACGATGAGGTCGAACGATGCTGTCATGGCGGCCATTCTTCCCCATCGGGCCGCCGGTGGCGTGGGCCGGCGGACGACTCAGCCGGCCAGCGACGCCGCCAGCGCGACCAGCGTCCGGACCGCATGGCCGGTGCCACCGGCCGGAACGTAGTCGTAGGGTTCGTGCGCGTTGAACGCCGGCCCGGCGATGTCCAGGTGGGCCCAGGGCAGCTCGCCCACGAAGCGTTGCAGGAACGCCGCCGCGGTGAGAGCGCCCCCGGATCGTGAGCCGCTCGACTTCATGTCGGCGACCAGAGAATCGAGAGACGTCCGCAGGTGCTGCGGGATCGGCAGTTGCCAGAAGTCCTCGCCGGCGAGCTCGGCGGCGTCGAGGATGAGGGCCGCGGTCTCGTCGTCGGAGGCCATGAGCCCGGCCACCCGGTCCCCGAGCGCCACGACGCAGGCGCCGGTGAGGGTGGCCACATCGGCGATGAGGTCGGGCTTGTCCTGGCTGGCCCGGGCGAGCGCGTCGGCCATCACGAGGCGCCCCTCGGCGTCGGTGTTGGCGTTCTCGACGGTCTGGCCGCCGAACATCGTGAGCACGTCACTCGGACGGTAGGCGCTGCCCGAGGGGAGGTTCTCGGCCATCGGCGCGTAGGCGGTGACCTTCACCTGGATGCCGAGCTGGGCGATCGCCCGGACTGCGGTGATCACCGCGGCAGCGCCCGCCATGTCGGACTTCATGGTGTACATGCCCTCGGGGTTCTTGATGTCGAGGCCCCCGGAGTCGAAGGTGATCCCCTTCCCGACGAGGGCGAGGTGGAAGCGTGCACCCCGCGGCGACCAGGCGGCACGCAGCAGTCGGGGGCCACGCGCAGAGCCGCCTCCCACCGCCGAGATGCCGCCGTAGCCCTGCTCGCGCAGCTGGGTGTCGTCGAGCACCTCGACGCCGACCTTCGTCGCCTTGAGCGACTCGACGGCCGCCGCGGCGAACGTCTCGGGATAGAGCAGGTTCGCAGGGGTGTTGACCCACTCGCGGGCGAGCAGGACGTTGGCGGCGACGACCCGGCCCAGCTCGACCGCCTGCTTGAACTCACCGCTGGTCGACGTGGCGACCACCTCGAGCGTCCGCAGCCGACCGGGGAGCGGAGCGGCGCCGACCTTGGCATAGGTGTAGCCGCCGAGCAGCGCGCCCTCGACGCAGGCCTTGACCTGCTCGGCGTCGCTCGCTCCGGCGCACACCGCGACGTGCAGCGCTCCCGACGACGCGGCGATGATCGCCCGGACGGCCGCACCGACCGCCTGCCGCAGCGGCTCGGGGGAGTTCTCGTTGTCGCCCACACCGGCCAGCGCCACCAGGGGCACCGTGGGCAGCAGGGTGACCGAACCCCGCTTGCCGCTCGCCCCGACCGCACCGGCGAGCTCGAGCAGCCCGCGGCCGCCCTGAGCGCGCACCAACTTGTCGACCTCGTCGCCGCCGACGAGGCGGAGCGTGTCGTTGGAGGATGCCAGGCCCACGACGATGGCCGTGACGTGTCGGGTCAAGGACTTGTGGACGCTCAGCTCGGGGATCTCGACGGTGTTCGGCACCGACGGGGCGACAGCTGCCATGATCACGAATCTCCCTCTGTGCTCGGCGGCGAAGAGCCGCGCTCGGCGCGCCACCCTGGGGCCGTGACGTCGGGAACCGCAGCCGATGGCGCGCACTCAGGCTATCGCCACGACCGACAGCCCCACCGAGCGGAGACCACGGCCGGCTCCACCGGTACGACGCTGACGGGGGAGTGGGATATGTTCGCCGGGGAAGTCACCCGGGTGGTGTCGCATCCGATGCGCGACACACGGGCAGCGACGAGGAGGGGCCGATGAGCCAGGACCCGCAGCGGTCTGTGCTGCATGCGCGGCACGTCGAGTTGGGGGCGAAGTTCGCCGAGTTCGGGGGCTGGCTCATGCCGCTCGAGTACTCGGGCGGGGGGGTGCTTGCCGAGCACGCCGCGGTGCGCACCGGAGTCGGCATCTTCGACGTCTCCCACCTGGGCACCCTGATCGTGCGGGGGCCGGGTACGGTCGACGCGCTGAACCGCGTCCTCACCAACGACCTGCGCCGCATCGGGCCGGGCCGGGCCCAGTACAGCATGCTGTGCGACGACGACGGCGGGGTCGTCGACGACCTCATCTGCTACATCCGCTCGGACGACGACGTCCTCGTCATCCCGAACGCGAGCAACGCCGCCACGGTGGCCGATGTGCTCGACGCCGCCGTCGGGGAGGCGATCTCGGTGAGCAACGTGCATCGCGACTACGCGATCATCGCCGTGCAGGGCCCCGCGTCGGACGAGGTCGTGTCGGCGGTCGGGTTGCCGGTGGGCATGGACTACATGGCGTTCGAGTCGGTGCGCCACGACGGTGTGGAACTCAGCGTCTGCCGCACCGGCTACACCGGTGAGCGGGGCTATGAGGTGGTCGTCCCCGCGCGAGGTGCCGTGGCCATCTGGGACGCGCTGCTCGCCGCGGGGGCGCCGCAGGGCATCCTCCCGTGCGGGCTCGGCGCCCGCGACACCCTGCGCACCGAGATGGGCTACTCGCTCCACGGTCACGAGATCAACCCCGACATCAACCCGGTCGAGGCGGGACTCACCTGGGCCATCGGATGGTCCAAGGGGACCTTCCACGGGTCGGAGGCGCTACGGCGGATCCGCGCCGAGGGTCCGAGCCGCCGGGCCCGGGGGCTGCTGGCCCTCGGTCGTGGCATCCCGCGCCCCGGCATGACGGTGGTGGACGCCGAGGGGAACGCGCTCGGGACGGTGACGTCGGGAACCTTCTCTCCGACGCTGCGATCCGGCATCGCCCTGGCACTGCTGCGTCCCGACGTCGAACTCGACAGCGAGGTGGGCGTGCTGGTGCGTCACCGCGTGGAACCGTTCCGGGTGGTCAGGCCACCCTTCGTCACGCCCGGCGTCCGGGAGGGCTGATCAGATGGTGATCCTGGGGTCCTGGCGCCGTGTCGCGCACCTGCTCATCGCCGTCCTCGGCCTCGGAGTGATGATCTGGGGAGCGATCGCCCTCACCCATCCGAGCATCACCTGCCGCGGGGTCGAGATGCACCCGGGCGACGTCTGTGCCACCAGCAGCTTCTCCCAGGTCGGCGCGGGCAAGGTGCAGACCTACGAACAGCGCCTCAGCGACGCGCGCTTCTCCCAGCCGTTCGTCATCGCGATCGGCGGGGTCATGGTGGGGTTCGGCGTCATGCTGCTCGTGCAGGACGTGCGCCGCGGCGGGATCAGCCCGTCAGCGGCATCGGGCCGTAGATCAGCCGATCGTCCTCAACCAGAGTGACCGACCCAACCCCCTCGTCGAGGAGTTCCTCCCAGTGCTCCGCGAGCCAGGCCTCGGCCCGGGGCTGGTCGTCGAAGGCCTGATCGAGTTCGGGGTCGAGCCCCTGGTCGGGACTCGGTATCCATCGGTACGCCATGTCGGCGACGGTATCGGAGCCCTCCGACAGCGCGTCGCGCCCGACGTCCCCTGCGGGCAATCCTGACGGTCACCGGTCGCCGAGGAACAGCAGGCGAGCGGATCAGTAGGAGTCGCCGCGGTTGATCCGCGGACCGGGACGCCGGAACCTGCGGATGGTGATCATCCGGTTCATCAGCTCCATGAGCAGACCGCGTTTGCGCGCACCGGGGATCCGTGTCCGCAACTCGGACTTGAAGCGCCACCACATCCACCCGATGTTGACAACCATGCCGACGAAGATGGCCGTCATCACGAGGCTCGTGGTCAACGAGACGGCCGGCCATTGGGCCGCGCCGATGCTCACCGCCATGTCGACGATCGCCAGCGGGATGATGAATTCCGTGAATGTCCAGCGGGAGTCGACGAAGTCGCGCAGCAGAGTCCTCTCGGGGGCGGCTTCCATCGTGTCCCACCGATGCTGGCGCTCGAGGCGGTCGGCGATACGGGCCTGCGCGCGTTGCTGCTTCGGGGTCAGGGTCGGGTGCAGGCGTTCCATCCGCGCGGCCTGGGCCTCGGCCCGGCTCGGCGTCGGACGCCCCTTCTTGGCCGCGAGGTCGCGGGCCGTCTCGGCGTCCTGGGCGGCGGTGGTCCCTGCCCGTGGAGCCGCCGCGGGAACGGCGGGCGCCGACTTCTGTTTGATCGGCTCGTGCTTACCCTGCTCGTAGGGGCGGAACAATCCCACGGTGTGTCCTCGTCGGTGTCGGTTCGTGCGGATGCCGCCTGGGCGGCGTTCCGGCACATCCTACCGGGGTCGACGCCGGGGGCGGCCGCGGCGTCGGCCCCGGTAGGCCCCGGATTGACTCCCACACTACTGGTGTGGATGGACGCGCTGGATAGAGTGGTGGTGCGCTGTCATCGGACGGGGCATCGGTCGCCAAGCTCCACCGCTTGCATCGCGACAGTCGCACATGGCTTGACCCACGGAAGGACTGCCCCATGGCTGGCTTTTTCTCTCGACTCGCGCTGATCTTCCGCTCGAAGGCCGACAAGGCCCTCGATCGCGTCGAAGACCCCCGCCAGACGCTCGACTACTCCTATCAGCGTCAGCTCGAGCTGCTCCAGAAGGTGCGCCGGGGCGTCGCCGACGTGGCGACGAGCCGCAAGCGGGTCGAGCTCCAGGCGCAGCAGTTGCAGTCCGAGATGCAGAAGATGACGCTCTCGGCGCAGCGCGCACTCGAGGCCGGACGGGAAGATCTCGCGCGCGAGGCGCTCACCCGCAAGTCGGGTCTCCAGGCCCAGCTCGGCGACCTGCAGACTCAGCACGCGACCCTGCAGGCCGAGGAGGAGAAGCTGGTGCGGGCCAGCACGCGGCTGCAGGCCAAGGTCGACGCGTTCCGCACCCGCAAGGAGACCATCAAGGCCACCTACTCGGCCGCCGAGGCCCAGACCCGGATCAACGAGGCGTTCACCGGAATCAGCGAGGAGATGGGCGACGTCGGCCTCGCGATCCAGCGGGCCGAGGACAAGACCCTGCAGTTGCAGGCCCGCGCTTCGGCCGTCGACGAGTTGTTGGCCAGCGGTGCCCTCGAGGATTCCACGGGTACCTACAAGGACGACACCACCCGCGAGCTCGACAGCCTCGCCTCCGATGCGAGCGTCGAGAACGAACTGGCCGCGTTGAAGTCCCAGATCGCCGTCACGTCGGGCTCGAAGCCGAACAACGAGATCACCAGTGCACCCGAGTCCGTCGCCCCGGTCGAGGCTCCCACCGGGGAGACCACCGTCGGGGCAGCAGAGGCCGAGACTCAGTCCGCCGAGGACGAACGATGATCGTCCGGATCCTCTCAGAGGGCCAGTGGGTCCTCGACGACGACGCGCTCCCCGAACTCAACGATCTCGACACGGCCGTCGAGGCCGCCCTCCAGTCCGGAGACCAGTCCAGGCTCACCGACTCGTTGACCATCCTGCTCGAACGGGTCCGGACACTCGGACAGCCGGTGCCCGACGATGTCCTGGTCGATTCCGACCTGATCCTTCCCGAGGGCGACGCGAGCCTCGACGATGTGCGCGCGCTCCTGGGCGACAACTCCAGTGGGCTGGTGCCCGATTGAGCCGACAGGTGGCCATCTGCGTCGAGCAGATGTGCGGCGTGTCGTCGCGTGATGCGGGTACGGCCCTGGCCAGGGCCTTCGTCGCGCAGGGGGCACGGTGTGCGGTGATCCCCGTCGGACTGTCCGGCGGAGGAGCCGCCGCGGCGATCGCTGACATCCTCGATGCTCCGCTCGACGCGCTGGTGGTGACCGACGATGGCACCGCGGAGTTGGCGGTCGCCGGACGCCGGGGGATGCTCCTGGTTTCCCCCCGTGCCAGGCAGGGATTGTTCGAGGCGAGTTCGGCCCTCGTCGGTCATGACGTCGCCGCGGCGCTGCAGTCGTACCCGCAGATCCACGACCTGGTCATCGACGTCGGCGCCTGCACCTGGCACGACGGCGGGGCGGGGTTCCTCGGGGCACTGGGCGCGAGCGCCGACGTTGCCCTGGACTCCGGGGTGTCTGCGCTCACGGGCCTCGGCGTCGTCGACCTGCAGCCGGCGCTCGACCTCGTGGCCGACCGGAACCTGGTGCTGGTCGGCTCGAGCGACGACGTGGAGTCCCCGCTCACCGGGCTGCGCGGAATCACCTCGCGGCTCGGCACTCGTGACGAGCTGAGCCTGGAGCGACAGCTCGGGCTCGACACGGCGTTGCAGCATCTCGCCGACGCATGCCGTCGAGCGGGGGGAGGGGCGAGTGGTATCTCACGAGGGGGCGCGGCCCACGGGGGCCTCGGGTTCGCCGCGCTGAGTCTCGGAGGACGCGTGCAGCGAGGGCTCGATGTGTGCTCCGAGCTCACTGGCCTTCCCGACACGTTGCGGCGCGCCGACCTCATCATCACCGGATGCGATGAGTTGGACTTCGGCCGCTGGGACAGAACGGTGGTGCTGGAGGTCTCCGGCATGGTGCAGGCGGAGACGCCCGTCGTTGCGGTGGCCCGCGAGAACCACATCACGGCGCGTGAGGTGCGCAGCCAGTTGATCGAGGCCGCCCATTCGCTCCGGGTCGAACCTGCCCGCTCGGCCAGTGAGGCGGAGCGCCTACGGGTCATGGACGACATCACGCGGGCCGCTCGGAGTGTGGCCGTGTCGTGGTTCCCGACGGTGTCGGGGCCTTCGGAACGGCCCTGAGGTCCTCAAGAGCGCGCGGACCGATTCGGTGGGCCGTGACGCGGCGGGTACGCTGACCACAGCGGTGCCTCGACGGCCATCGGGTCACGGGGCCGACGCCCGTCCGACGCGGAATAAGCTCATCCTTACAGCGGTTGAGCCGATCAACCCGCCAGGTCGGGCACGTGGGTCGCTCGTCCGGCACCCAACCGATTCCGGCCGCGCGCCGGATCAATACAGCACATCGCCATGAGGAGTGCATATGACTGACATCGTCACCGACGAGATCCTCGTCCAGGACGCCGGCACCGCCGGGGTGGTCCTCACCGACGTCGCCGCGGCCAAGGTGAAGAGCCTGCTGGACGCCGAGGGACGGGACGACCTGTTCCTGCGCCTCGCCGTGCAGCCCGGCGGCTGCTCGGGACTTCGCTATGAGCTCTACTTCGACGCCCGTCGCCTCGACGGCGACCTGGCCACCACGTTCGGCGGCGTCGACGTGGTGACCGATCGGATGAGCGCCCCCTACCTCAGCGGGGCCACCATCGACTTCGTCGACACCATCGAGAAGCAGGGCTTCACCATCGACAACCCGAACGCCCAGGGTTCGTGCGCCTGCGGGGATTCCTTCCACTGATCGAATCCCTCACCGGGTTTCCGCCCAACCACGTGCAACGGTCCGCTCCGGCATCTCACGGGATGCGATGGGGCGGACCGTATGCATTAGTCTTTCCCATGAGCAGGGTGGCGGAGGCCGCGGAGGGGTGACCCCAGCGCATCAATGGCGCTGCGGTTTGTCCGCAGTGTGTTCCTTCGCCCAACAACCGATGTGGAAGGCGTGAGGTGGCTCTCCAACTTCAGGACGTGAGCAGGCGCTGGCGCAGAGTGACGTTGACCGTGGCCATGGCCGCGGGAACGGTCGCACTCAGCGGGTGCAGCGCCAGTCTCACCGAACAGGCCAAGCGTATCGGCATGGTTCCGCCGGCCAGCAGCCGGGCCCCCTATATGGAGCGGCTGTGGCAGGGCGCGTGGATCGCGGCCGGTGTGGTGGGCGTCATCGTGTGGGGTCTGATGTTCTACGCGGCCATCAAGTGGCGCCGCAAGAAGGGTGACCCGGAGGTTCCCCGGCAGACCAAGTACCACCTGCCGCTCGAACTGCTCTACACCCTGATCCCGCTGATGATCGTCGGGGTGTTGTTCTTCTACACGGTGCGCACCCAGGACAAGGTGCTGGCCAAGGACCCCGTGCCGCAGCACACGATCCACGTGCTGGGGGAGAAGTGGTCGTGGGCGTTCAGCTACATGGAGGCCGACAACCCGAAGGTCGGCGCGGTGGTGCACACGGTCGGTAGCCTGCAGCAACGTCCCGACCTCTACCTCCCGCTCGGTGAATCGGTGCGTTTCAACATCACCTCGGCCGACGTCGACCACTCGTTCTGGATCCCGGCGTTCTACTTCAAGTTGGACGCCATCCCGGGCCACCCGAACTCGTTCGACCTCACACCGACCAGGCTCGGCACCTACGACGGGAAGTGCGCGGAACTGTGTGGCACCTACCACTCGCAGATGTTGTTCACCGTGCACGTCGTGACCCCGGCGCAGTACTACCAGCAGTTGCAGCAATTGAAGGCCGCGGGCCAGACGGGTGACTACGTGGGACCGCAGGCCCCCTTGACGATCCAGTCCGCGAACGCGCAGGAGGCCGGGAAGTGACCACTCTCCACCGAACCATCGCCCCCAGCGGCATCGGCGTGCGGCGCCGTGAGAACAACCGTCTCGGCAAGCTGTTCCTCGAGTACATGACCACCACCGATCACAAGAAGATCGGGAACCTGTACTTCATCACCACGTTCGTCTTCTTCCTCACCGGAGGCGTGCTGGCCCTGCTGATCCGCCTGGAACTCGCAGAACCGGGCATGCAGTTCATGAGCCCCGAGACCTACAACCAGCTGTTCACGATGCACGGCACGATCATGCTGCTGATGTTCGCGACACCGCTGTTCTCCGGGTTCGCGAACGCGATCATGCCCCTGCAGATCGGCGCGCCCGATGTGGCCTTCCCCCGGTTGAACATGCTCAGCTATTGGCTGTTCCTGTTCGGCTCCCTCACCGCCTTGTCCGGCTTCCTCACCCCCGACGGTGCGGCCAGCTTCGGGTGGACCGCCTACGCGACCCTGTCGTCCGAGATCAACTCCCCCGGAGCGGGCGGCGACCTGTGGATCATGGGCCTCTACCTGCTGGGCATCAGCACGATCCTCGGGTCGGTGAACTTCGTCACGACGATCATCACCATGCGGGTGCCGGGCATGACGATGTTCCGCATGCCGATCTTCACCTGGAACATCCTGGTGACCTCGATCCTCGCGCTGATCGTGTTCCCCGTGCTCGGGGCCGCGCTGCTGGTGCTGGCCGCCGACCGCGTCCTCGGCGCGCACATCTACGACGCCTCCTCCGGTGGCCCGATCCTGTGGCAGCACCTGTTCTGGTTCTTCGGCCACCCGGAGGTCTACATCGTCGCGCTCCCGTTCTTCGGCATCATCACCGAGATCATCCCGGTGTTCAGCCGCAAGCCGGTGTTCGGCTACATCGGACTGGTGTTCGCCACCTTGTCGATCGGCGCGCTGTCCGTGTCGGTGTGGGCGCACCACATGTTCGTCACCGGTGTCGTGAGCCTGCCGTTCTTCTCGCTCATGACCTTCCTCATCGCGGTGCCCACCGGGGTGAAGTTCTTCAACTGGATCGGCACCATGTGGGGCGGGTCGATCACCTTCGCCACCCCGATGGTGTGGGTCATGGGGTTCTTGTCGACGTTCCTGTTCGGCGGCCTGACCGGGGTCATCCTCGCCAGCCCGCCGCTCGACTTCAACGTCTCCGACACGTACTTCGTGGTGGCCCACTTCCACTACGTGCTGTTCGGCACGGTGGTGTTCGCGATGTTCGCCGGCTACTACTTCTGGTGGCCCAAGATCACCGGGCGGATGCTCAACG
>DAIESZ010000343.1 GCA_027346035.1 Propionibacteriaceae bacterium | reverse complement strand
CCCGGTTGTGCCGACGAGCCGATGAGGATCGTCGGATGCACGTTGCGCACGACGTCGGGCAACTCGATCCGGCCCGGATGGTCGAGCACCCAGTCGGCGGTCTCGTCGGCGGTTCGGGCGTACGGCTCCTGGAAGTCGCGCATCCGGACGCCGTCGCGGAGCAGCCCACGCGATCCGAGCCCCCAGAACATCCGCCGTGCGCGGGCTGGGTCGATGCCCTTGTCGACGAGGATCTCGACCATGAGGTCGGCGATGCCGATCCCCGCGGTGCCCGCCCCGTGGATGACGATCCGCTGCTCGTCGAGGCCGGTGCCGCTCGCCTTGACCGCGCTGAGGATGGCCGCGACGACGACGGCCGCCGTGCCCTGGATGTCGTCGTTGAACGTGCAGATGCGGTTGCGGTACTTGTCGAGGATCCGGTGGGCGTTGGCCGGGCCGAAATCCTCCCAGTGGATCATCGCGTTGGGGTAGAGCGATGTCGCGGTGCGCACGAACTGGTCGATGAACTCGTCGTAGCGCTCGCCGCGCACCCGGGCGTGGTGGACGCCGAGGTAGCCCTCCTGGCTCAGCAGGTCGAGGTTGTCGGTGCCCACGTCGAGGACCACCGGCAGCACGCGGTGCGGGTTGACGCCGGCCGCTGCCGCGTACAGCGCGAGCTTGCCGATGGCGATCGCGACGCCGCCCACGCCCTGGTCGCCGATGCCGAGGATGCCCTCGGAGTCGGTCACCACGATGAGGTCGACCTCGTCGGACCGGTGCCCCATGTTGGTCAGGGCCGTCTCGACGTCCTGGGGTTCGTCGATCGACAGGTAGACGCCGCGCGGGCGGTGGTACCACGAGCTGTACTCCTGGATCGCCTGCCCGATCGTCGGCGTGTAGACGATCGGCATCATCTCCTCGATGTGCTCGGTGAGCAGCCGGTAGTAGAGCACCTCGTTGCGCTCGTGCATCGTGTTGAGGTACAGGAACTTCGACAGGTCGTCGGGTTGACGCTGGTACTGGGCGTAGCTCCGCTTGAGGTGCACGTTCATGCTCATCACCTGGGGCGGGAGCAGCCCCGTGATCCCGAGCTGGGCCCGCTGCTCCTTGGTGAAGGCGGTGCCGATGTTGGTCAGCGGATTGGTGAGGACGTCACGCCCACGGGCGTAGACGTGCAGCACGTCTCCATCGGCGCGCTGCTCGTATTCGAAGTTGCGGGGCACGTGGCCAGAGCCTACTCGGTCGGCGTCCGGGGGTGGCACAGGCCGCCAATCCATCGGGCTTGCCGACGCGGGGATCGCTCAGAAGCCGATGCTCGCGAGGCTCTCGCGCAGGGTGGCGGCCGACGCCAGGAACTGCTGACGCTCTCCGGCGTCCATCGGGATCTCGATGATCCGCTTGACCCCGGCCGACGACACCAGCGTCGGCATCGACAGGGCGACGCCCTCGACGCCGAGGTAGCCGTCGATGATCGTCGACAGCGGCAGGATCGACCTGGTGGGTGACAGCAGCGCCTCGGTGAGGCGGGCGCCGGTGAGCCCGATCGCATAGTTGGTGGCGCCCTTGCCCTCGATGACCGCGTACGCCGCGTGCGCCGCCTCGTAGGCGAGTGAATCGAGCTCCTCCTGGGGGAACACGTGCCGCCCGTGCACCATCCATTCGCGGATCGGCACGGAACTGATCCGCGCGCTGGACCAGACGGGGAACTCGGAGTCGCCGTGCTCGCCGACGATGGTCGCGTGCACGTTGCGCTGGGCCACGTTGGTGCGCTCGCTGATCAGCCAGCGCAGCCGTGACGAGTCGAGCATGGTGCCCGTCGAGAACACCCGGGACGCCGGAAGGCCGGACACCCGCTGCGCGACCACGGTGAGCACGTCGCAGGGGTTGGTGACCAGAACGAACAGGGCGTCTGGGGCATGTTCGACCAGCTGGGGCATGAGGTTCTCGAGGATGCCGGCGTTGACCGAGGTGAGTTCGAGGCGGCTCTGGCCCGGCTTCTGCCGGGCTCCCGCGGTGATGACGACAACGGAGGAGTCCCGGACGACCTCGATGTCGGCGCCACCCATCACGATCGAGGACGTGAACTGGGTGCCGTGGGCGAGGTCGCGCACCTCGGCGTCGACCTTCCGCTCGTTGACGTCGTAGAGCGACACGACCGAGGCGGAGCCCCGGATGAGGGCCGCGTAGGCCATCGACGTGCCGACCGATCCGGCACCGATGATCGACAACTTGCTGGCTTTGCGCACGGTTGGCGTCATGCGGAAACTGTACCGAGCGGACGTCCCATCCCGGGCCGTATCGGTGACCCACCGCCCGCCGGACGAAGGTGCGTGCGCGGGCTGCCCCACGCCTGGTCCGGGGCGCGCGTTCAAAGGCCCGATGACGCCGTGCCCTCCTGGGGGGTGCGGGCGGCCAGATAGGCCACCAGGTCGGCGAGGGTCACGAGTTTGCCGTAGTCGGCCTCGGGGATGTCGACATGCAGGCGGTCGTGCAGGCCGACGAGGAACACGAGCCAGTCCATCGAGTCGAGGTCGACCTGCTTGCGCAGGGGCACGGCGTCGCGCAGGAGGGACGGGTCGATTTCGGGTGCCACCTCCCGCAAGGTGGCCACCACCGCGGCCCGCAGGTCGAGGTACGTCACGTCGAACTCCTTCTAGGGGGGATGTCCAGGTCTTCGGGACGCTGCAACCGCTCGCTCACCGCCCGCAGGAAGCGGGCGCCGCGTCCACCATCGGAGACGCGGTGGTCGGCCGACAACGACGCGGTGACGACCCGGGCGACACCCACCGTCGCGTCCACCACCCAGGGTCGCTCGACCACCCGACCGAAGCCGACCAGCGCCACCTGCGGTGGGTGGATGACCCCGAACACGGTCTCGACTCCCTGCTCGCCGAGGTTGGTGACGGTGATCGTCGGATCGGCGAACTCCGAGCTGCGCACGGACCCCGAACGGGCGCGGCGCACGAGGTCGGTGAGGTCGTGCATAAGCTGCTCGAGGCTCTTGTCGGCGACGTCGTGGATGGCGGGCGCGATCAGCCCTCCCTGCCGCAGCGAGATCGCCACGCCGATGTGCGCGGCCGGCACGGCGGTGAACACGCCGTCGCGGTAGAACCCGTTGAGTTCGGGGAAGTCCCGCAGGGCGACAGCAACGGCCTTGAGCTGGAGCACCGCCGCCAGCAGCCGGTCGCTGATCGGCCGGCCCCCGTTGGCACTGGCGAGCCAGTCGAGGGCGGCGTCCATCGGGATCGTCTCGGCCAGGTAGTAGTGCGGGATCTCGCGCTTCGAGCGGCTCATCGCGGCCGCGATCGCGGAGCGAATGTCCATCGGCGGCCCCTCGCCCGCGGACGCCGGTGGCCCGGCCTCCGTGTGCGCGCGCTCGACGTCGGTCATGCTCACCGACCCGTCGGGCCCGGTGCCGACCAGGTGATCGGAGTCGACGCCCAGGTCACGGGCCAACTTGCGGGCGGCCGGTGTGACGTGGCGGCGCGACTCCGCGGGCCGCGCGAGCGGAGGCGGCCCCAGCACGATCGTCGGCGGTTCGACCGCACCTGCCGGATGGGCCGCGTCCGGGGACGGGAAGTCGGCGCCCGTCCCGTCGGCCGCCGACGCCGCCTCCCCGGCCTCGGTCACCGTGGCCAGCACGGTGCCGACCGGCAGGGACACGCCCTTCTTGACGAGCAGGTCGCCGATCGTGCCGTCGACCCAGATCTCGAGGTCGATCGCCCCCTTGGCCGTTTCGACGACGCCGATGACCTCGCCGCGGCTGACGTGGCTGCCGGGTTCGGGGTACCAGTCGGTGATCATGCCGGTGTCCATGTCGGCGCCGAGCGAGGGCAGCAGGAAATCACTCATGCGATCACCTGGCGTACGGCGGCGATGATGCTGTCGACCTGGGGCAGGGCGGCGTCCTCGAGGTGCTTCGCGTAGGGGATCGGCACCTCCGCGCTGCACACCCGGCGGGGCGGGGCGTCGAGGTCGAACAGGCACTCCTCGGCGATCCGCGCCACGACCTCACCGGCCAGGCTGCCGGACTTCCACCCCTCGTCGACCACGACCACTCGGTGCGTGCGCCGCAGCGACGCGGCGACCGTGTCGAAGTCGAGTGGTCGCAACACCCGCAGGTCGAGCACCTCGGCGTCGATGCCCTCGGCAGCCAGCAGGTCGGCGGCCGCGAGGACCTTGGGAAGACTGCCACCGTAGGTGACCAGGCTCATCTGAGACCCCGGACGCCGCACGGCTGCCCGCTCGATGTCACAGGTGATGCCGTCGGGCACGTCGGCCTCGATGTTGTAGAGGGCCGCGTGCTCGACGATGACGACCGGGTCCGGGTCGGCGAGTGCGGGCTCGAGCATGGCGCGCGCGTCGGCCACGGTGGCGGGCGTGAGCACCCGCAGACCGGGCACGTGCGCGTACCAGTTCTCGAGGCTGTGCGAATGCTGCGCGGCGAGCTGGCGTCCGGCTCCGGTGGCCATCCGGATGACGATCGGCACCGAGAACTGCCCGCCGGACATGTGCCGCAGCAGCGCGGCCGTGTTGACGATCTGGTCGAGCGCCAGCTGGCTGAAGTTCACCGTCATGATCTCGACGATCGGACGTAGGCCACCGATCGCTGCACCGACGCCGGCACCGACGAAGCCGAGTTCCGACAGGGGCGTGTCGCGGATGCGGTCGGGTCCGAACTCGTCGATCAGTCCCTTCGAGACGGCGTACGAGCCCCCGTACAGTCCGACGTCCTCGCCCATGAGCAGCACCCGGGGATCGGCCAGCAGCGCGTCGCGGATGGCCAGGCGCATCGCGTCGCGGTAGGTGATTCTCATGACATCCCCCTCGCGGTGTGCACGTCGGTGAGCAGGTCGGCGACAGGTTCCCACGGGGCGGCCTCGGCGAACTCGACGGCCTCGGCGACCTCGTCCCGGGCGGCCCGGTCGAGCCCGTCGACGCCCGCCTGGTCGAGGACGCCGTCTGCGACCAGCCGCGCGGAGTACGAGGTGATCGGGTCGCGCCGCTTCCACCCGTCGACCTCGGCGCGGTCCCGGTAGAGCTCGGCGTCGAACATCGAGTGGGCACGGAACCGATAGGTGCGCAGTTCCAGCAGGTGCGGCCCCCAGCCTCCGCGGACGCGTCCGCCGGCGTCCGCGACAGCGGCGTGCACCGCCTCGACGTCCATGCCGTCGGCGACGCTCGAGCTCATGTCGTAGCCGGCGGCCTTCGACGCCAGGTCGGTCTGTGCCTGGGCCCGGGCGAGCGCGGTCCCCATCGCATAGAGATTGTTCTCGATGACGAACAGCACCGGTAGATGCCAGAGGGAGGCGAGGTTGAGCGACTCGTGGAACGCGCCCTCGGCCACCGCGCCGTCACCGAAGAAGCACACGGTGATGCCGTGGCGGGCGAGGATCGTGTCGGCCAACGCCAGCCCGACGGCCTGGGGCAGCCCGCTGCCGACGATCGCGGTGCCGCCGTAGAACCGGCGGGTGGCGTCGAACAGGTGCATCGAGCCGCCGCGCCCGCGCGAGCAGCCGGACGCCTTGCCGTACATCTCGGCCATGATCGAGTTCATCGGCACCCCGCGCACGAGCGCATGCCCGTGTTCCCGGTAGGTGGCGAGGATGTTGTCGTCGTCGGTGAGCGCGTGCAGCGCCCCCACCGCGCAGGCCTCCTCGCCGATGTACAGGTGCAGGAATCCGCGGATCTTCTGCAGCCCGTACAGCTCGGCGCAGGTCTCCTCCATCCGGCGGATCCGGTACATGTCCGCCAACAGGCGGACCCGGTCAGTGGTCATGGTCGGCTCCCGTCTCGGGTGAGGCCGTCTCGAGCGTGGACAGGTCGCCCTCGGGCAGGCCGAGGGCGCGGGCCTTGAGCAGGCGGCGCATGATCTTGCCGCTGCGGGTGCGCGGGAGTGCAGGCAGGAAGTCGATCTCCTTCGGCGCCACCGCGGCCCCCAGACGCTTGCGGGCGTGGGCGAGGATCTCCCGGTGCAGGGCGGCGTCGGCGGTGATGCCCGGCTTCAGCGACACGAACGCCCTGACCACCTCTCCGACCAGATCGTCGGGCATTCCGATCACCGCGGCCTCGGCCACCGCCGGATGCTCGAGCAGCACGCTCTCGACCTCGAACGGGCCGATGAGATGGCCGGCCGACTTGATGACGTCGTCGGCGCGCCCGATGAACCAGAAGTACCCGTCGGCGTCGCGGCGGGCGAGGTCACCGCTGAGGTACCAGTCGCCGGCGAAGCAGCGCCGGTAGCGGTCGTCGTCGCCCAGGTAGCCGCGCAGCATCGACGGCCAGCCGCGGCGCAGCGCCAGCTCGCCCTCCTCGTCGGCGGCCACAGGCTCGACGGTTCCGTCGACCCGGCGCACGATCGCCGCGTCGACGCCGGGCAACGCCCGGCCCATCGACCCGGGTTTGATCGGCATCGCCGGGGTGTTGGCGATCATGATCCCGCCCGTCTCGGTCTGCCACCAGTTGTCGTGGATCGGCAGCCCGAGCGTCTCCTTGCCCCACCAGACCGCCTCGGGGTTGAGGGGCTCGCCGACGCTGGCGATGAACCGGAGCGCGGGGAAGTCGTGCGTGCGCGCGAGGTCGGCTCCAGAGCGCATGAGCATCCGGACCGCCGTCGGGGCCGTGTACCAGACGCTGACCCGCTGGTCGGCGAGGATGCCGTACCACCGCTCGGCGTCGAAGTCGCCCTCGTCGACGATCGACGTGACGCCCTGCAGCAGGGGCGCGATCACTCCGTAGGAGGTTCCGGTGACCCAGCCGGGGTCGGCGGTGCACCAGAACACGTCGTCGTCGTGCAGGTCGAGGGCGTAGCGGCCGGTCATCCAGTGGGTGAGCACCGCCTCGTGCACGTGCACCGCACCCTTGGGGCGTCCGGTGGTGCCGCTGGTGAAATGCAGCAGCGCCATGTCCTGCGGATCGGTCGGCGGGATCTCGAACTGGTCACTGGCGGCGGCCAGCCCCTCGCCCAGGCTGACCGTCTTCTCG
>DAIESZ010000342.1 GCA_027346035.1 Propionibacteriaceae bacterium | reverse complement strand
CACGGTGCTCGAAGGGGCCGAGATCAGCCGGGTGCTGACCCGCATGGCGCACGAGGTGCTGGAGCGGAACAAGGGGCCGCAGGGGCTCGTCCTGCTGGGCATCCCCACACGCGGCGTCGCCCTGGCCCAGAGGCTCGCCGCTTGCCTGGCCCAGGTCGAAGGCACCCAAGTTCCCGTCGGCGCGATCGACGCCACGATGTACCGCGACGACCTGCGCCGCCAGCCGGTGCGGGGGCTGGAGCGCACCGACATCCCGCCGCGGGGGGTCGATGGCAGCACGGTGGTGCTCGTGGACGACGTGCTGTTCTCCGGGCGCACCGTCCGGGCCGCGCTTGACGCCCTGTCGGACGTCGGTCGTCCTCGCGCCGTGCGCCTGGCCGTGCTGGTCGACCGGGGCCATCGCGAGCTGCCGATCCGGGCCGACCATGTCGGAAAGAACCTGCCCACGTCCCTGAGCGAGCGCGTCCGCGTGCTGCTGACCGAGTACGACGTCCGCGACGCGGTGCTCATCGACGACCCGGGCGAAGCCGACGACCGGAGCGCAGCTGACGACCGGAGCGAAGCCGACGACCGGAGCGCAACCGACGATGAGCGGCCCGAGGTCGCCCGGTGATGCGCCACCTGCTCTCTGCGGGCGACCTGGACCATGACACGGCGCTGCTGGTGCTCGACACCGCCGAACAGATGGCCGCAACCCAGCAGCGCGAGATCAAGAAGCTGCCGACGCTGCGCGGTCGCACCGTGGTCAACCTGTTCTTCGAGGACTCCACCCGGACCCGCATCTCGTTCGAGGCCGCAGCCAAGCGACTCTCGGCCGACGTCATCAACTTCTCGGCCAAGGGCTCCAGCCTGGCCAAGGGCGAGAGCCTGAAGGACACCGCACTCACCTTGCAGGCGATGGGCGCCGACGCGGTCGTGATCCGCCACCAGGCCAGCGGCGCGCCGCACCGCCTGGCAACCGCCGGCTGGGTGCACGGCTGTGTGGTCAACGCCGGCGACGGCACCCACGAGCACCCCACCCAGGCCCTGCTCGACGCCGTCACCATGCGCCACCACCTGGTCGGGATGCGTCGTCCGGGCGCCGCCGCCGGCCGCGACCTGGCCGGACGGCGGGTGCTGATCGTCGGCGACGTGCTGCACAGCCGGGTCGCCCGCAGCAACGTGCTGCTGCTGCACACGTTGGGCGCCGACGTGACCCTGGTGGCGCCCCCGACCCTGCTGCCGGTGGGAGTCGACTCGTGGCCGTGCGCGACGTCGTACGACCTGGATGCCTCTTTGCCCGGTGCGGACGCGGTGATGATGCTGCGGGTGCAGGCCGAACGGATGCACGCGGCGTACTTCCCGTCGGCCCGCGAGTACTCGCGGCGCTACGGCCTGGACGCGCGCCGGTTGCGGCTGCTGGACGAGCACACGATCGTCATGCACCCAGGGCCGATGAACCGCGGCCTGGAGATCTCGGCCGACGCCGCCGACTGTGCGCGCTCCACCATCGTCGAGCAGGTCGGCAACGGGGTGTCGGTGCGGATGGCCGTGCTCTACCTGTTGCTGGCCGGCAGCGCCGACGAGGGGATCCGATGACCACCTACGTGCTGCGCGGGGTCCGCCCGCTGGGCGCCGACCCCACCGATCTGCTGCTGCGCGACGGCACGATCGCGGACGTCGGCCCCGGGCTGGCCGCGGACGGCGCGGTGCTCGTCGACGGCACCGGCCTGGTGGCACTGCCCGGCTTCGTCGACCTGCACACCCACCTACGCGAGCCCGGCCGCGAGGACGCCGAGACGGTCGCGTCGGGCACCCGGGCGGCGGCCGCGGGCGGCTTCACCGCCGTGCACGCCATGGCGAACACCGAGCCGGTCGCCGACACCGCCGGTGTGGTCGAGCAGGTGTGGCGGCTGGGGCGCGAGGCGGCCTGGGTCGACGTGCACCCGGTGGGTGCGGTCACGGTGGGCCTGGCCGGTGAGCGGCTCGCCGAGCTGGGCGCGATGGCCGACAGCGCGGCGCGGGTGCGGGTCTTCAGCGACGACGGGCACTGCGTCGCGGACGCCGTCCTGATGCGCCGGGCCCTGGAGTACGTCAAGGCGTTCGACGGTGTGATCGCCCAGCATGCGCAAGAGCCGCGGCTGACGCACGGCGCGCAGATGCACGAAGGCGAGCTGTCCGCCGTCCTGGGGCTGGCCGGCTGGCCGGCCGTGGCCGAGGAGGCGATCGTCGCCCGCGACGTGCTGCTCGCCCAGCACGTCGGGTCGCGCCTGCACGTCTGTCACGTCTCGAGCGCGGGTTCGGTCGAGATCCTGCGCTGGGCGAAGGCCCGTGGGGTCGCCGTCACGGCCGAGGTGACCCCGCACCACCTGCTGTTGACCCACGACCTGGTGCGCGGGTACGACCCGCGCCTCAAGGTGAACCCACCGCTGCGCACGGCGGACGACGTCGCGGCCCTGCGCGGGGCGCTCGCCGACGGCACCATCGACGCGGTGGCCACCGACCATGCCCCGCACACCAGCGAGGACAAGGACTGCGAGTGGCAGGCCGCGGCCATGGGGATGACCGGCCTGGAGACGGCCCTGTCGGTGGTGCAGGAGGCGATGGTCGAGACCGGGCTGCTGGACTGGGCCGGTGTCGCCGACCGGATGTCGACCCGCCCGGCGCGGATCGGGCGGCTGGCCGAGCACGGGCAGCCGCTGCTTGCGGGGTCGCCGGCCACCTTGACGCTGGTCGACCCTGCTGCCCGCTGGGACGTGGACCCCGCCGTCATGGCCACGGCCAGCCGCAACACGCCTTTCGCCGGGCGCCGGATGCACGGGCGGGTGGTGGCCACGTTCCTGCGCGGTCGGCCCACGCTGCTCGACGGGCGGCTGCAGGACGCCACCGCCCAGGGCGCCGGCGGTGCCCGGTGACGGCCATCCCCGCGGTGCTCGTGCTCGAGGACGGACGCAGCTTCACCGGCGAGTCCTTCGGCGCCATCGGCCAGTGCGTCGGCGAGGCGGTGTTCACGACCGGCATGACCGGCTACCAGGAGACGCTGACCGACCCCAGCTACCACCGCCAGATCGTCGTGCAGACCGCGCCGCACATCGGCAACACCGGGATGAACGACGAGGACGGCGAGTCGGCCCGGATCTGGGTGAGCGGGTACGTCGTGCGCGACCCCTCGCCGCGCCCGTCGAGCTGGCGGTCGCGGCGCAGCCTGGCCGAGGACCTGCTCGCCCAGGACGTCGTGGGCATCCAGGGCGTCGACACCCGGGCGCTGACCCGGCACCTGCGCGAGCGCGGGGCCATGCGGGTCGGCATCTTCTCCGGTGATCATGCGACTGCGGCGCACTCCGAGCTGCTCGACACCGTCCGCGCCGCGCCGACGATGCGCGGCGCGGCGCTCGCCGAGGAGGTCTCGACACCCGAGCCGTACGTCGTGCCGGCCATGGGAGACAAGCGTTTCACGGTCGCCGCGCTTGACCTGGGGATCAAGTCGATGACCCCGCACCAGCTGGCCCGTCGGGGGATCGAGGTGCACGTCCTGCCGGCCACCGCCACGCTGGACGACGTCCTCAGGCGCGCGCCGGACGGCGTCTTCTTCTCCAACGGCCCCGGCGACCCGGCTACGGCCCTACCCCAGATCGAGCTGCTGCGCGCGATCCTGGCGCGCTCGGTTCCGTTCTTCGGCATCTGTTTCGGCAACCAGCTGCTGGGCCACGCCTTGGGTTTCGGCACCTACAAGCTGGGCTACGGGCACCGGGGGATCAACCAGCCGGTGCTCGACCGGCACACCGGGACGGTGGAGATCACCGCCCACAACCACGGGTTCGCCGTCGACGCGCCGCTGGACGGGCCGGTCTCGACCCCCTACGGCCGGGCCGAGGTCAGCCACGTCTGCCTGAACGACGACGTCGTCGAAGGCCTGCGACTGCTGGACCGCCCGGCGTTCTCGGTCCAGTACCACCCCGAGGCCGCAGCCGGCCCGCACGACGCCGACTACCTGTTCGACCGGTTCGTCGAGCTGATGGAAGGCGGTCACTGATGCCCCGGCGTACGGACATCGCGTCGGTCCTGGTGATCGGCTCCGGGCCGATCGTCATCGGGCAGGCGGCCGAGTTCGACTACTCGGGCACCCAGGCCTGCCGGGTGCTGCGCGAGGAGGGCCTGCGGGTCATCCTGGTCAACAGCAACCCCGCCACGATCATGACGGACCCGGACTTCGCCGACGCGACGTACGTCGAGCCGATCACCCCCGCGGTCGTGGAGGCGATCATCGCCAAGGAGCGGCCGGACGCCGTGCTCGCGACGCTGGGCGGGCAGACCGCACTGAACACCGCGATCGCCTTGCACGACAACGGTGTTCTCGACAGATACGGTTGCCGGCTAATCGGGGCGAACGTCGCGGCGATCCAGCTCGGCGAGGACCGCCAGGCGTTCAAGGGGGTCGTCGAGCGCTGCGGCGCGCAGTCGGCGCGCAGCGTGGTCGCGCACAACCTCGAGGAGTGCCTGAAGGCCGCCGACGTCCTGGGCTACCCGCTGGTCGTGCGGCCCTCGTTCACGATGGGCGGCCTGGGGTCGGGCATGGCGTACGACGAGCCCGACCTCGTGCGGATCGCAGGCAGCGGGCTGCACGCCTCGCCGACGACGGAGGTGCTGCTGGAGGAGTCGATCCTGGGCTGGAAGGAGTACGAGCTCGAGCTGATGCGCGACCGCGCCGACAACGTCGTGGTCGTCTGCTCGATCGAGAACCTCGACCCGATGGGGGTGCACACCGGCGACTCGATCACCGTCGCCCCGGCGATGACGCTGACCGACCGCGAGTACCAGCGGTTGCGCGACATCGGCATCGCGGTGATCCGCGAGGTCGGTGTCGACACCGGCGGGTGCAACATCCAGTTCGCGGTGAACCCGGTCGACGGGCGGGTGATCGTCATCGAGATGAACCCTCGCGTGTCCCGCTCGTCCGCGTTGGCCAGCAAGGCTACGGGGTTCCCGATCGCCAAGATCGCCGCCAAGCTGGCGGTCGGCTACACCCTCGACGAGGTCGCGAACGACATCACCAAGCAGACGCCGGCCTCGTTCGAGCCGGCGCTGGACTACGTCGTCGTCAAGGTGCCGCGGTTCGCGTTCGAGAAGTTCCCCGCCGCGGACGCCACGCTCACCACGACGATGAAGTCGGTCGGCGAGGCCATGGCGATCGGCCGCTGCTTCACCGAGGCGCTGCAGAAGGCGCTGCGCTCGGTCGAACGGCGCGGGTCCAGCTTCCACTGGGACGGCGAGCCCGGCGACCTCGACGAGCTGCTCGAGACCGCCCGTACGGCGACCGACGGGCGGATCGGCACCGTGCAGCAAGCGTTGCGTGCCGGGGCGAGTGTCGAGCAGGTGCATGCCGCGACCGGCATCGACCCGTGGTTCCTCGACCAGATCGCGCTGATCGAGCAGGTCGCCCGGACGCTGCGCGAGGCCCCCGACCTGACGCCGGTCCTGCTGCGCAAGGCCAAGCGGCACGGTTTCAGCGACGCCCAGATCGGAGCGCTGCGCTGCCTGCCGGAGCCGGTCGTGCGCGGCGTCCGGCACGCGTTGGGGATCCGGCCGGTGTACAAGACGGTCGACACATGCGCGGGCGAGTTCGCCGCCACCACGCCGTACCACTACTCCTGCTACGACGACGAGACCGAGGTGGCGCCGCGTGCGCGCCCGGCGGTCATCATCCTCGGCTCGGGTCCGAACCGGATCGGGCAGGGCGTCGAGTTCGACTACTCCTGCGTGCACGCGAGCTTCGCGCTGCGCGCCGCTCCCGACAACGATGGCGCCGGTTTCGAGACCGTGATGGTGAACTGCAACCCCGAGACCGTGTCCACCGACTACGACACGTCGGACCGGCTGTACTTCGAACCCCTCACGCTCGAGGACGTGCTCGAGGTGGTGGACGCCGAGCGCGCGGCGGGACCGCTCGCCGGTGTGATCGTGCAGCTCGGCGGGCAGACCCCCCTCGGCCTCGCCAAGGCGCTGGCCGACGCGGGGGTCCCGGTCGTGGGCACCAGTCCCGCGGCCATCGACCTCGCGGAGGACCGCGGGGCCTTCGCCCGGGTGCTGGACGAGGCCGGGCTGCCGGCCCCCAAGCACGGCACCGCCTTCTCGGCACCCGAGGCGGTCGCGGTGGCGCGTGAGATCGGGTACCCGGTGCTGGTGCGCCCGTCGTACGTGCTGGGCGGGCGTGGGATGGAGATCGTGTACGACGACGAGACGTTGAGCGGCTACGTCACCCGGGCCACCCAGGCCGCGCCCGAGCACCCGGTGCTGGTCGACCGGTTCCTCGACGACGCGATCGAGATCGACGTCGACGCGCTGTTCGACGGTCGCGAGCTGTTTCTGGGCGCCGTGATGGAACACATCGAGGAGGCCGGGATCCACTCGGGCGACTCCGCGTGCGTGCTGCCGCCGGTCACCCTGGGCCGCAGCCAGATCGACCGGGTGCGCGCCTCGACCGAGGCGATCGCGCGCGGGATCGGCGTGTGCGGCCTGCTGAACGTGCAGTTCGCGCTCGCCTCGGACGTGCTGTACGTCCTGGAGGCGAACCCGAGAGCCAGCCGGACGGTCCCGTTCGTGAGCAAGGCGACCGCCGTCCCCCTGGCCAAGGCCGCCGCCCGCATCATGCTCGGCGCCAGCATCGCCCAGCTGCGCACCGAGGGGATGCTGCCGCAGCAGGACGGCACGCACCAGCCGGCGGACTCTCCGGTGTCGGTGAAGGAGGCCGTGCTCCCCTTCAAACGGTTCATGACCCACCGGGGACTGGTCGTCGACAGCGTCCTCGGGCCCGAGATGCGTTCTACCGGCGAGGTCATGGGGATCGACGAGGACTTCGGGCGGGCCTTCGCGAAGAGCCAATCCGCGGCGTACGGCGGTCTGCCCGACGCGGGAACGGTCTTCGTGTCCGTCGCCAACCGTGACAAACGCGCGCTGAT
>DAIESZ010000339.1 GCA_027346035.1 Propionibacteriaceae bacterium | reverse complement strand
AGGCGCTGTCCCGCTGGTACCGCATGCGCGGACGCTCGGCCACCCTGCACACCGGTCACCACCTGGTGCTCATCGAACCCCACCGGGTGCGCCGCGCCACCCGGATAGCCAGCACCCTGGTGACCTTCGCCGACCTCACCGACGCCGAGATCGGCGCCTATGTGGCGAGCGGGGAACCGCAACGGGTGGCGGGTGCGTTCACCATCGACGGGCTGGGCGGCGCCTTCGTCACCCGGGTCGACGGCGACCCGCACAACGTGGTCGGCATCAGCCTGCCGCTGGTGCGCCAGATGCTCATCGACTTCGGTATCGCCTGGCACGAGCTGTGGAGGTCGCCGGCCAGCGAGTGAGCGGCCCGGAGCCGCTCACTGGTGACGCAGGGTGAGCGCGGCGATATCGGAGTCGCTGGTGAAGGCCCCCGACCACGTCGTGCCCGAGAACACCACCGAGTCGGCCGACGAGGCCTCGACGCGATAGCCCATCGCCGGCAGGTTGGCCGCGAGCCAGGTGGCCAAGTGACCGCCGTCGGCGGCGGGGAAGAACGCGGTGACCACGTTGGCCTGGTCGATCCCGTAGACGATGTCGAGCCCCTGAGGCAGCACGAACCCAGCGGGAGCATGGGTGAACCCGTAGGCCTGCAGACCGCGCGTGGACGCAGCCTGGACGACGCCGGCCGCTGGGACCTTCAGGGCCGACGAGCGAGCAGCCGCCTCGGCGGCCGAGCCCGTGGCCCCGCACCCGGCGAGGAGCAGCAGCCCGGCGAGTCCGGCCACAGCCGATCCGGCGACGCGCCGGGAACGCCGGCGGGCGGAGGTGGGGCGGACGGGACGGAGCACCCGGACATTCTACCGGGAACCGGCACTGCCGGACGCCGGCGGCGTCCGGCCCGCCCCCGAGGATCGCCCGACCCGGCGATAGGGTCCACCCATGAGCGCCACTCCCATTGAGCGACCCGTCGCGCTCGTCACGGGCGGCAGCCGCGGGATCGGTCGAGCCATCTGCGCGGCCCTGGCCCCCGACCACCATCTCGTGGTCGGCGGACGCAGCATCGATGCGGTGGCACCGGTCGTGGCCGCCCTGCCCAGTGCCGAGCCCTTCGTCTGCGACCTCACCGACGAGGACTCCACCGCGGCGGCCGTCGCCGGCCTGGACCGTCTCGACGTGCTCGTCCACTCAGCCGGTGTGGCCGACCCCGGCACCGTCGCTTCCGCCCCCCGGGACATGTGGCGGCGCACGCTCGAGCTCAACGTCGTCGCCGTCGCCGGGCTCACCCGGCTCGTGCTGCCGCTGCTGCGCGAGGCCGGCGGTCAGATTGTCATGATCAACTCGGGGGCCGGGTTCACCGCCGGCCCGGGCAACGGACCCTACGCGGCGTCCAAGTTCGCCCTGCGGGCCCTCACCGACGCGCTGCGCGCCGAGGAACGCGGCCGGATCAGGGTGATCGCGATCCACCCCGGCCGGGTCGACACCGACATGCAGGTGCACCTGCAGGCGGCGGCGGGCCGCGAATACGTGCCCGAGGAACACCTCCGCCCGGAGTCGGTGGCCGAGGCCGTGGTCTACGCCCTCGGTGCTCCGCCTGACGCGATCGTCGAAAGCCTCACCATCCGCCCGATCGAACGCGGCTGAGCCCGCGAACCGAAAGGATCCCCATGACGCACCAAGCCCCTCACACCCGCGCCGAGCTCGCGCGCTACATCGACCACACCCTGCTCAAGCCCGAGGCCACCGGCGAGCAGGTCGCCGAGCTCGTGCGCGAGGCCGCGCGGCTCGGCACCTACTCGGTGTGCGTGTCCCCCAGCCGGCTGCCGGTCGCCGTGCCCGACGAGCTCAAACTGGCCGTCGTGTGCGGGTTCCCGTCGGGCGCACACGCCCCTGCGGTGAAGGCTGCCGAGGCCGCGGCCTCGGCCACGGCGGGAGCCGACGAGATCGACATGGTGATCGACCTCGCCCACGCCATCACCGGACGCTACGACCTCACCGAGGCGGAGATCCGGGCCGTGCGGCAGGCCGTCCCCGGCCTCGTGCTCAAGGTCATCATCGAATCGGCGATGCTCAGCGACGAGCAGATCGTCGGCGTGTGCCGGGCCGCCGAGAGCGCCGGGGCCGACTTCGTCAAGACCTCCACCGGGTTCCACCCCGCGGGGGGCGCCAGCGTGCACGCAGTCGAGTTGATATCCGCCACGGTTGCGCCGCGTCTGGGCGTCAAGGCGTCGGGCGGCATCCGAGACACCGCGACCGCGCTCGCGATGATCGCCGCGGGCGCGACACGCCTCGGTCTGTCGGGATCGGCGGCGGTGATCTCCGGGTTCGATGGTGAGGCGGGGCCCACCACCGGCGACTACTGACCCGACTCCGGAACGGTCGCAGGGCCGCACCGACGGTCGTGCCACCGGTACCACAGGCCGACGACCGACTCGTGCCAGGTGACGCGGGGCTTGTGCCAGAACCGTTCACCCCGTCGGTAGTCATCGGCGAACGCCAGCCGCCCCACGACGTCCGGGAACTCGGCCGCCACGTCGCGGCGTCCACGGGCGGCATGCAGGGCGTTCGAGACGATCGTGATCTGGTCGCAGTCGGCGAGCAGCGGCAGCCCGAACCGGATGTTCTCGGTGGTGCTGGTGGCCACCTCCTCGAGTTCGACCACCGCGGGATCGAGCCCCAGGCGGTCGACGCAGTGTGCGGCCATGGAGGCCGCCTCCGTCAACGGCGCGGGGGTGGTGCGGCCGCCGCTGAACACCACCCGCACCGGGCCGCGATGGGCGGCCAACGTGCGCATGAGGATGTCGCAGCGCCAGGCCTGCTCGACCGTCGCACGTCCGGACGGCTCGCTGGGACAGCCGAGCACCAGCGCGCCGAGCAACCCGTCGGCGCGGGCTTGGGCGCCGGGCGGACGCCGCGACGCCCGCCGCTGCAGCCACTCGGCACCTCCCCACCATCCCCCCGCCGCGACGACGAGGCCCGCGCTCAAGCGGCGAACGGTGCGGCGTGCGACACGGTGGGTCACGCCGGACGCTCCCGGTGGTGGTTCTGCACCCAGAGGGCGGCGACGGCCCCGACGGCGACGACCACCGCCGGCAGCAGGATCGAGTCGGCCATCGCCCGGGAGAAGTAGGGGGCGATGGCGGCGGGCACGTGACCCTCACCCTGCTGCGAGCCCCGCAGGGACGCCGCAGCGACCGGGTCGGCGGTGGCGAACCGGGTCATCCAGACGCTGATCCGCTGGGTCATCACCATCGCGATCATCGCGGACCCGAGCACCGCCCCCATCTGCCGGGTGGTGTTGAACACGCTCGACCCGGCGCCCGCCTCGTGCGGCTCCAGGTCGCGGGTCGTGGTGAGCGAGATCGCCCCCCAGATCAGCGACCCGGCCACTCCCATCGGCACCGCGAGCACCACGAGCTGCCACACCGGATGGCCGTCGCGGATCAGCCACTGGTAGCCGAACAGGGTGAGCGCGAACAGTCCGAGCCCCGAGGCGATGACCAGTCGGGCGTTGAGCCGCGGGAAGGCGCGCCCGACGATCGGGGCCAGCACCCCGGACAGCACCGCGTTGGGCACCATCGTCAGCGCCGCCTCGGTGGGGGTGAGGTAGCGGGCGTCCTGCAGGAAGATCATCATCGGGAAGGTCATCGAGGTGACCGTCGCCCCGACGGCGAAGGTGAGGATGTTGCCCATCGTGAAGTTCCAGGTGCCGAACAGTGCCAGCGGCACCAGCGGCTCCGCGGGGCCCTTGGCCTCCCACCACACGAAGCCCGCCATGACCAGCACGCCGACGGCGAGCAGCAGCGGGACGCTGAGCACCCCGGTGATCGTGCCCCAGTTGTAGCTGTTGCCCTCCTGCAGGCCGAACACGATGAGGAACACGCCGATCCCGGACAGCACCACGCCGAGCCAGTCGAAGCGGTGGCTCACCCGGGGCAGGTCGGGCACCCGGCGCCACACCTGCCAGATGCCGAGGATCCCGACGGGCACGTTGACGAAGAAGATCCATTCCCAGCCGAGACTGTCGACGAGGACGCCGCCGAGCAGCGGCCCGACCAGGGTCGCGACCCCGGCGGTGGATCCCCACAGGCCCATCGCCGCGCCGCGGCGTGCGTACGGGAACAGCCGGGTGATCACCGCCATCGACTGGGGGGTCATCAGGGCGGCGCCGATCCCCTGAACGGCCCGCGCCGCGATGAGCATGCCGATCGTGGTCGACAGTCCACACCAGGCCGACGACGCGGTGAACACGACGAGCCCGATGATGAAGATGTTGCGCGGACCGAACCGGTCGCCGAGGCGTCCGGTGACCAGCAGCGGAACGGCGTAGGTGAGCAGGTAGGCGCTGGTCACCCACACGACGCCGTTGACCGTGGTGTCGAGGCCCGTCATGATCGCCGGGATCGCGGTCGTGACGATCGTCGAGTCGACCAGGATCATGAAGAATCCGACGAGCAGCGCCCACAGGGCCGACCAGGCCTGCCTCTCGGTGATCTGTTCGCCCCCGCGGGTCACCGCGGGGGCGGCCGGACGCCGCACCGGGCCACCGGGCCGCTCGAGTTCCTCGGTGGCGCTCATCGGCGGACCGCCCGAGCGCCCGGGCCCCGCGCGGTGTCAGGGTGGGCAAGGTGTGTGCGCATGGCCGCAAGACTACGGCGCGCCTCAGACAAGCAGGGACGCCCGCGCCACGCTCTCGGCGAACACCGGGCGCCCGGGCCGAGGGCCTAGGATCCGAGGTGTCGCGCGTTCGAGGAGGATCTGTGACCACGATCACCAAGGTGCTGGTTGCCAACCGCGGCGAGATCGCGGTGCGGATCGTGCGGGCGGCTGCCGACGCGGGCATCGCCAGCGTCGCGGTCTACGCCGACTCCGACCGCGACGCCCTGGCGGTGCGGCTCGCCGACGAGGC
>DAIESZ010000327.1 GCA_027346035.1 Propionibacteriaceae bacterium | reverse complement strand
CGAGAAGGCCGTGGCCGACGCAGAGGCCAGCGCGCCCGACCGGAGCAGCGCCAGCATGCCGTCCTGCAGCACCTCGGTGTAGGCCGTCAGCGGGCCGAACGGCCCCTCGCCCAGCTGGGCCAGCACCGCGTTGGCGACGTTGCCGACGCCCGACTGGAGCGGGAGCAGGTCACCGGGCAGACGCCCGTGCTGCACTTCGTTGGTGAGGAAGTCGAGGTAGAACTCGGCGATCGCGCGCGACGCGTCGTCGACCGGCTTGAAGGGGGTGTTGCGGTCGGGCGCGTCGGTCTCGACCACGGCCACCACCCGGTCCGGGTCGACCCGGTAGTTGCGCACCCCGATCCGGTCGCCGGCATGGGTGAGCAGCACCGGCATACGGTCCGGTGGCAGGCGGGTGCCGTAGTAGATGTCGTGCATGCCCTCGAGGTCGGCGGACTGCCAACTGTTCACCTCGAGGATGACCTTGTCGGCGAGGTCGAGGTAAGTCTTGTTGTTGCCGACCGAGGACGAGGGCACGAGCGTGCCGTCGGGCTTGATCGCGGTCACCTCGATGACCGCTACGTCGAGGGGGCCCATCGATCCTGCCCACACCATCGGTGCGAGATGCGACAGGTGGATGTCGTCGTATTCGGTGATGCCCTCGTTGATCTTGCGGCGCATGATCGGGTCGGACTGGTACGGCGTGCGGAACGACACCCCATCGACCTCGGCCAACGCGCCGTCGAGCTCGGGCGCGGTGGAGGCACCGGTCCACAGTCCGATCATGAACGCTTCGCCGCGATCGTGGGCGGCCTTGATCTGCGCGGCGAGTGCCTGCGGCACCGCCTTCGGATACCCGGAACCGGTGAAGCCACTCATGCCGACATTCATGCCGGGGCGGATGAGGGCCGCGGCCTGCTCCGCGGTGGTGATCTTCTGGCGCAAGGCGGGATTGAGTACGCGAGACATGGTGACCCTCCTACACGCAACGACCTTGGCAACAGGCTAGTCCCCGGGGGTCGGAGCGACCGGCCGGGGTCGGATAGCCCTCGCCAGCGGTACCCCCGTGCGAGATCACGGTAACTTGGCTGTCATGACAGTGACTCCGGAGGGACCGGACCAGGATCCCCCCATCCAGCCCGGGCGCCCCTCCCCCACGACGACGCCCAACGGCCCCACCCCCCTCGCCGACCCCTTGGTGCGGGAGGCCATCACCCTGCGCGGCCGGGCCCGCACGAAGGCCGAGGCCATCCAGGAGGCCGGGCGGATGCTCCTCGGCACGGGGGCGGTCGGCGAGGGATTCGTCGAGGCGATGTTCGAGCGCGAGAAGAGTGTGTCGACCTACATGGGCAACTCGCTCGCCGTCCCCCACGGCACGCGGGAGGCCAAGCAGTTCGTGGAGAAGACCGCGATGAGCTTCGCCCGCTACGACGAGCCGATCGACTGGAACGGCAACCCCGTGCGGTTCGTCATCGCGATCGCGGGACGCAACAAGGAGCACCTCATCCTCCTCGGGCGGATCGCCCGGGTGTTCTCGAGGGGCGATGCGCTCCAGGCGCTCGAGAGGGCCACCACTGCCGACGAGGTGCTCGACGTGCTGGCGGGTGTGAACACCCCCCAGTGACCCCTCGCCCCGGCGACGGCGCCGGGGCGAGGAACGATCACAGGCCGAGGTCGTCGAGAACCGGCAGAGCCGCGCGCACCGCGGCCTTGGCCTCGGCCACCGATGACGCCGCGAGCGCCTTGGCCGCGACCTCACGCGCCTCGTCGAGCGTCACCGTCTTCAGCACGGCGGCGACGGCGGGAATACTCCGGGCAGTCATCGACAGCGAAGCCACCCCGACGCCGACGAGGACGACGGCCATCGCCGGATCGCCCGCCGCCTCGCCGCAGACACCAACGGGCCGCACGCTCGGATCGCCACCACCGGCCACGCGGGCGCCGTCGCACGTGGCTCTCACCAGCCGCAACACGCCGGGCTGCCACGGATCGTTCAGCTCGGCGAGCGCGCCGAGCTGACGGTCGGCCGCCATCGTGTACTGGGTGAGGTCGTTCGTGCCGATGCTCGCGAAGGTGGCGGGCACGAGAACTTTGTCCGCACACAGCGCCGCCGACGGCACCTCGATCATCACGCCCGGGCGCTTGAGACCCGCGCTCTCGCACATCTGCACGAAGTCGGCCGCCTCGGCCACCGTCGAAATCATCGGGGCCATCACCCACACGTCGGCCTCGTTGAAGAAGGCCGCACGGGCGATCGCGGTGAGCTGGTTGCCGAGCACTCCGGGTGTGACGGCGTCACACCGGTAGCCGCGGACGCCGAGCGCCGGGTTGGGTTCTGAGTCGTCGGTGAGGAACGGGAGCGGTTTGTCGGCCCCGGCGTCCAGGGTGCGCACGACGACCTTCCGTCCCGGGAACTGGGCGAACACCGCGGAGTACTCGTGCTCCTGCTTCTCGAGGCTCGGCTCCTCCTTGCTGCCGAGGAACAGGAACTCGGTGCGGAACAGGCCCACGCCCTCGGCGTTGGCCGCAACCGCCTTCTCGGCGTCCTTGGCGCCGCCGATGTTGGCGAGCAGTTGCACCTTGTAGCCGTCCTTGAGCCGACCGTCACCGTCGAATGTCAAGGGGTTGGCCTGCCGGACCGCCCACGTCTCGGCGCGATGTCGATCCTCGTCGGTGACCTCGTCGGTGATCGTGCCGGCGGCACCGTCGACGTAGACCTCGGTGCCCGAGGCGACCTTGTCCACCCCGTGCGCCGCGACGACGGCGGGGAGGCCCAGTTGCCGCGCGATGATGGCGGTGTGGCTCTGGGGACCGCCGTCGGAGGTGACCAGCGCCAGCACCTTGTGCGGGTCGAGCAGCGCCGTGTCGGCCGGGGCGAGGTCGACCGCGGTGAGGATGAACGGCTCATCCGACTCGGGGACCCCCGGGGGCTGTTCGCCCCGCAATTCGGCCACGATGCGGTTGCGCACATCGTTCACGTCGTTCTGGCGCTCGACCATGTACTCGCCGAGAGCGGCGAGCTTGGCGGTGATCTCCCCGGCGACGTCCCACACCGCCCGCTCCGCCGACAGCCCCTGCTCCTGGACGCGCTTCATCGCCCCCTTGCGCAGACTGGGGTCGGCCGCCATCTGGGCGGTGGCCTGCAGGATCGCCTGTGACTCGATCTTGGCCGTCGCGGCACGCTCGCGGAGCGCGTCGCGCACGGCCAGAGCGG
>DAIESZ010000324.1 GCA_027346035.1 Propionibacteriaceae bacterium | reverse complement strand
CGAGAAGGTGTTCTGCTGCTGGCCGACGGACTCGGTGGTCCGGTCCCCCTCGTTGATGAGGCGGTTGATGATCACCGCCACCGCAGACGAGTCGAGGCCTCCGGAGAGCGACGTGCCGACCGGGACCTCCGACTGCAGGCGCAGGCGCACGGCCTCGACGAGGCGCTGGTGGTACTCCGCGGCCGCGGCGGCGTCGTAGGGCCGCTGTTGCGTGGCGAGCTGCGCCAGCTCCTCCTTGAGGCGGGTGAACGGCCGACGATCGACACCCGCAGCACTGATCGTCATCAGCTCGCCGGGCTCCAGCCGCTCGATGCCGTCGAAGAACGTCTCTCGCCCGTCCTCGTGGATCCGGAAACGCAGGTAGCGGTAGATCGACCGGTCGTTCGGCCGCTTCTCGTAGAGCCCGCTCGCGAGGATCGGCTTGATCTCGCTCGCGAACAGCCAGCCATCGGCCGGCGCGTCGGCGCCCGAGCCCGGCACCCGGCATACGTAGAGCGGCTTGATCCCGAAGTGATCGCGCGCGAGCGTCAGGACCTGCTCGTCGCGGTCCCAGATCGCGAGGCCGAACATGCCGTTGAAACGGTCGAAGGCCGCGCTCCCCCACTGCGCGAAGGACTCGAGCACGACCTCGGTGTCGGAGTCGGTGCTGAACGTGCGGCCCGCCGCCTCGAGTTCGGCGCGCAGGTCGAGGTAGTTGTAGACCTCGCCGTTGTAGACGATGGTGTAGCGCCCGTCGGGGGTCGACATGGGCTGCTGGCCGTGGGCGCGGTCGATGATCGAGAGCCGGCGATGCGCCAGTCCAGCGAGGCCGTCGACGAAGACGCCCTCGCCGTCGGGGCCGCGGTGCTGCTGGACGTCGTTCATCCGCTGGAGCAGCGCCTCATCCGCCACGAACCCGAAATAGCCTGCGATGCCACACATGCGGCCTACCCTAGTCGGCCCCTCCGGTGCCAACGAACGGGGCGCTGGGCGCCAACCCGGTCGTATGCCGCCCCGCCACGTTCGCCTCGCCACGCGGGCTGGGCGGCCCCTACGCTGACGCCATGCGACTGGAGGCAGGCACCGAAATCGATGCTCCAGCCGACCGGGTGTGGCTGCTCGTCCAGGACGTCGAGCGCTGGCCGCAGCTGCTCGACACCATCGCGTCAGTGACTCCGCTGACGCCCGGACCGCTCGCCACCGGGAGCCGCTACCGCATCGTCCAGCCGCGTCTGCGGCCCTCGACCTGGTCGGTGACCGGTTACGTGCCCGGACGCAGCTTCCGCTGGGTCGCGCCGGTCCCGGGCGTCGTCACGGCGGGCGACCACGCGGTCACGCCGCTGGACGACGATCGCTGCCGACTCGACATCTCGATCGAGCACCGGGGCCCCCTGGCGTGGGTCGCGGGGCTGCTGACGCGGCGGGTCACCGAGGACTACCTCGCGCGGGAGTGCGCCGGCATCAAGCGCGCCGCTGAAGCCTGAACCCAATGCGCACCACCTGCGCACGGCTTGGCCGCAGGTGCTGCACACTCGACGAGGGGGTCACTCCCACTCGATGGTGCCCGGGGGCTTGCTCGTCACGTCCAGGACCACGCGGTTGACGTCCTCCACCTCGTTCGTGATCCGGGTCGAGATGTGCGCCAGGACGTCGTAGGGCACCCGCGCCCAGTCGGCCGTCATCGCATCCTCCGAGGCGACCGGCCGCAGGACCACCGGGTGGCCGTAGGTCCGGAAGTCGCCCTGGACCCCCACGGACCTCACCTCGGCGAGCAGGACGACGGGACACTGCCAGATATCGCGGTCGAGGCCCGCCTTGGTCAGCTCCTCGCGGGCGATCGCGTCGGCCCGGCGCAGCAGCGCGAGCCGGTCGGCGGTGACCTCGCCGATGATCCGGATGCCGAGACCCGGACCCGGGAAGGGCTGCCGCCAGACGATGGCCTCGGGCACGCCGAGCTCCAGCCCGACCTGGCGGACCTCGTCCTTGAAGAGGGCCCGCAGTGGCTCGACGAGCTTGAACTGCAGGTCGTCGGGCAGACCGCCGACGTTGTGGTGGGACTTGATGTTGGCGGCGCCCTCGCCGCCACCCGACTCGACGACGTCGGGGTAGAGCGTGCCCTGCACGAGGAACTCGATGGGGTGCCCCTCGCGCTCCTCGGACCCGACGATGTCCCGAGCGGCCTGCTCGAAGACCCGGATGAACTGGGTCCCGATGATCTTGCGCTTCTCCTCGGGATCGGTCACCCCGGCGAGCGCCGTGAGGAACTGCTCCTGGGCGTCGACGACGACGAGGCGGATCCCCGTGGCGTCGACGAAGTCCTCCTCCACCTGCTTGGCCTCGCCCTGCCGCAGCAGGCCATGGTCGACGAAGACGCAGGTCAGCTGGTCGCCCACGGCCTTCTGGACGAGGGCGGCAGCCACGGAGGAGTCGACGCCGCCGGAGAGCGCACAGAGGACGTGCGCCCCGCCGACCTCGTCCCGGATCGACTGCACGAGGTCCTCCACGACGTTGGAGGCGACCCAGGACGGCTCGATGCCGGCCCCCTTCCACAGGAAGTTCTCGAGGACCCGCTGGCCCTGCTCCGAGTGGAGCACCTCGGGGTGCCACTGGACCCCGTAGAGGCGACGCTCGTCATCCTCGATGGCGGCCACGGGCGTGCCGTCGGTCGACGCGGTGACGCGACAGCCGTCGGGAGCCCGGGTCACGGAGTCGCCGTGCGACATCCACACGACCTGGCTCGTCGGCTGCCCAGCGAAGAGGGTGGACTCCGTGTCGCTGATCGACGCCGCAGTCTTGCCGTACTCCCGCCCGCCGGTGTGGTCGACGGTCCCGCCGAGGGCCTGGGCCATCGCCTGGAAGCCGTAGCACATCCCGAAGACGGGGACGCCGGCCTCCAGCACGGCCGGGTCGAGCGCCGGGGCTCCCTCGGCGTAGACACTGCTCGGACCGCCCGAGAGGATGATCGCCGCGGGCTGCTTCGCGAGCAGGTCGGCAGCGGACATCGAGTGCGGCACCACCTCGGAGTACACCCGCGCCTCGCGGACCCGCCGCGCGATGAGCTGGGCGTACTGGGCGCCGTAGTCGACGACGAGGACGGGATGGGCCTGGAGGTCGTGCTGGGCGTCGCTCACGGGCGGCATTCTATCGGCGCGCAGGGACGCCCTCGGCCGCCAGACCCCGCGGGCACCCGGGGCCTCGACCCCTCGGCCGTCGCCGCTGTCAGTAGGCCCGGGCGAGGAGGGCCCTGACCTGCTTGGTGTTGCGATGCTCGGCGATCCAGGGCAGCACGGGGACGAAACCGGACAGGAGGTTGAGCACGATCCGCTTGAGCGGCCAGGCCAGCTTGAGCCCGAGGTTGGCCACCGACGCCGCGAAGCCCATGTAGATGAAGCCGTGGATGTAGCTCCAGTTCTCGGTCAGGAAGTTGTCCTGCTTGAAGCCGTACTTCATCACCATCTCGGTGACGAGGATGAACAGGGCGATGCCGGCGACGATCGCCATGACGCGGTAGATCGTCAGGGCGGTGCGGATCTGCGCCGGCTTGGCCATGTTCGTGGGGTAGGTGCTCACACTCGTGCCTCTTCCTCGTGGGCGTCCCGATGGGGACCGTCATCCTGCCCCGGGCGGTCCGGGGCACCAGCCTGGGCGTCGGTCGCCGCGCGCCGTTCCGCCCGGACGATCTTCCACCACATCCACACGGCGAAGAGCCCGAAGACCCACCACTGCACGGCGTAGGCGGCGTTCTTGAGATTGAGGCCCGCGTCGAGGCGCGGGGGCGGCACCCGCGTCAGGCCGGTCGGCGCGATCGGACGCGCCGTGGCCGTCCCGGAGGCAGACTGCTCCTCGGCCGCCACGATGACGGCGTTGTAGAGGTCGCCCGGCCACTCGTTGACGAGTGCACTGAGGTCGAGCGAGGACCGCTGGGGCGCGGGCAGCGCAGGCGCCGTCGGTCGAGGCGACTCGCTCGGACCGAGGGTGCCACTGACGGTCACCCGGCCGGTCGGCGGCTCCGGTGGGCTCGACGGCCGTCCGTCGACGAAGCCGCGGAGCACGGCCACGGTGCCCCCGGACTCGAGACGAAGCGGAGTGACGACCCACGTGCCGGTCCGGCCCCCGAGGCGGCGGTCGACGATGAGGACCTGGCCGTCGGCGGCATACGTGCCCGTCGCCGTCACGGGTCGGTTGGACAGCTCCGCCTCGAACGGTGCGTGCGGCCGGGTCACCTGCTCCAGGGGCTGGCGCGCAAGCTTGGCGGCCGCGGCGACGGCCTGCTTGCGACCCTCGTCCTGCGCCACCCCGAGCTGCCAGAACCCCAGCATCGTGGTTGCCGCGACGACGAGGACGAGAAGTGCGAACAGCCCGAGGAAGCGGGGGGTGAACAGACCTCGGAGCACCCACTCAGGGTAGGTCACCCGTCCACCCTCCCCCGACCCAGGTTGAGAGTCGCAGGCGCGTGGGGCAAACTCGGACCTCATGCGTGTCTGCTCGTCCACCGCGCGGTGCCTGCTGCCCGCCCTTCTCGGCCTCGCCGCGCTCGCGCTCGGGGCGTGCACATCGGCCTCCGGCGACGTGACCCCGGTGACCGTCACGGTCTACCCCACGGAGACACCTTCCGGGCCGACTCCGATCCCGACCGAGTACGCCGGCTCCCCCTCAGCGCGCCCCGGCGTCGTCCTGTCCGCAGGCCCGCTGAAGGGCGCCCCCTCGGGGTACGCCGACGCCGTGGGTCGCCTGGACCGCGCGCAGACGTCCGACTCCGTCCAGGGCTTGTTCGTCAGTCCCTCGGGCAACATCTTCTGCACCGTCATCCGGGACGGTTCGGCGATGGCGTGCGAGCTGGCCCAGGGCCGCATCGAGGCACCGGAGGCCTGCCCGCCTGGCGGCTCGACGACGGTGCGCCGCCTCGAGATCGGGGCCGACCGGGTCTCCCCAGCCTGTTCCGGCACCATTCGCACGTCAGAGCCCAAACCGCCCAAACTGCCCTATGGCTCCAAGACGATCGTCGCCGGGACGCCGATCGAGTGCCTGAGCGAGCAGGCGGGCGTCACGTGCGTCGACACCGCGGGCCACCGAGGCTTCTTCGTCGCGAAGGGCACCTTCGAGATCTTCTGAGCCGTATGCCGCCGGGCTGAGTCCCACCTGCCGCTGCCCTGACGGTCAGTCTCGGTGCACGGCCGCCAGCGTCTCGTAGGGCTCCCCCTGGGCGGGCCGGCGGTCGACGTCGCCCCGCTCCGGCCAGAGGGACAGGGCACGCTCGGCCTGTGCGGTGATGGTGAGGCTGGGGTTGACGCCGAGGTTGGCCGACACGGCCGCGCCGTCGACGACGTGCAGGCCGGGGTAGCCCCAGATCCGGTGGTAGGCGTCGATCACGCCCGACTCGGGCGAGTCCGAGATGACGGCGCCGCCCAGGAAGTGGGCCGTCATGGGCACGTCGAACACCTCACCGACGGATGACCCTGCCCAGGCCTTGAGGCCGGTCAGGGCCGCGAGCTGCGCCGCCTTGGTGCGCACGGCCGCGTTGCCCTGCGGGATGTAGGTGGGGTTGGGCTCGCCATGGCCCTGTGCCGAGGTGAGGGTCCACCCGAAGAGCCCCCGCCGCCGACCAACCGTGATCGAGTTGTCGCGCGTCTGCATGATGAGCGCGATGACGGTCCGCTCGCTCCACCGGCGCGTGGACAAGGACTGGAGGAAGACGACCGGGTGACGCACGCCCTGAAGAAGGAAGCGCACGGGCCGGGGCAGGCGCCCTTCGCCGTCGACCTGCATCACGGACAGCAGGCCCATCATGTTGGACCCCTTGCCGTAGCGGCAGTTCTCGACATGGGTGGTCTCATCGATGTGGAAGCTCGACGTGATCGCGACACCCTTGGTGAGGTCGATGCCCTTGGGCACGCGGGCGGTCATCGCACCGCCGAGGGCCTCGGAGTTGGTGCGCGTCAGCTCACCCAGGCGGTCGGAGATGCGCGGCAGGTGGTCGGCCTTCATCGCCTGCAGCAGCTGAGCGGTGCCCCAGGCGCCGGCCGCGATGACGACCTGCCCCGCCGTCACGGTCCGCTCGTGGCGGCGCCACCACGCGCCGGTGCGAGCCGTCGTGACGGCATACCCCTGCTCGGGTCGGTGCGGGTCGAGCGGCCGGATCCTCGTCACCGTGCGCATCGGCTCGATCGTGACGCCGCGGCGCTCGGCCAGGGCCAGGTAGTTCTTCACCAGGGTGTTCTTCGCGCCCACCCGGCAGCCCACCATGCAGTTGCCGCACTCCGTGCAGCCCGTGCGCTCCGGACCCTCACCCCCGAAGTAGGGGTCGGGCACGCGTCGCCCCGGCTCACCGAAGAAGACGCCCACCGGGGTCTTGCGGAAGGTGTGCTCGACGTTGAGCTCCCGCGCCGTGTCGCGCATGAGCTGCTCGACCGGACCCTCGCACGGGTTGGTGACCACACCCAACATCCGCTGCGCCGTCGCGTAGTGCGGTGCGAGCTCGGACTGCCAGTCCGTGATGTGCGCCCACTGCCGGTCCCGGAAGAACGGCTCCGGCGGGACGTAGAGGGTGTTGGCGTAGTTGAGCGA
>DAIESZ010000310.1 GCA_027346035.1 Propionibacteriaceae bacterium | reverse complement strand
GGCGGCAGTTCTCGGCCGCTCCGATCCTCTGACGGGGGCGCCGATCCCCCAGGCCGGCGCGAACACCCCGAGCGGGTCCGCCGCTGCAACACCACCGGCCGCGACGGCGTCCGCGTCGCCCGCAGGCGCCCTGGCGCGGATCGCGACCGGGCAGGCGGGCATCGAGTCCGCCATGCGCGACCGGTGCCTGGCCGCGACATCGGGTGACCTCGCTCTGCTGTTCGCCTCGCTGGGCGTCGCCGCGCACGCGGTGCGTCACCCCTCGGTACCGGTGCTGGCGACCAGCGTCGTCCCCGGCCACTGCCACGTCGGCGATCGCGGCGCCGCGCTGGTCGTGCTCCTCAGCCGCGTCGACGCCCTGGTCGAGGGGCTCGAGCAGGGCCTCGGATCGCTGCCCTTCCATGACCCTGCCTACGCTCCCGGCCTGACCCGGCTGAGCGAGGTGGAGACGCTGCGCGACACCATTCAGCAGGACCTGCTGGCCGCGTCCGTCACGCCGACCCCCGGGCCACTCGACTACGCGCTGCCGGGGACGACTGACTCCCCCGCCCACGTCGCCACACTGCTGGGCCTGCTCGAGCGCGACGTCATGGCCGCCTGGTTGCGGGTGGCGGCGGCGTCGATCGGAGCGGACCGGGGCACCGCATTCGACGCCGCCGTGTCCCAGCAGGACCTCGTCGCGGGTCACGGCGTCGGCATCTCCTGGTGGCCGGGATGGGAGTGAGCGGGCGGCCCCGGCCGACCTGACTCAGCCCTCGGCGTCGCCCTCGACCTCGCTGGCCTCCGGCACGTTCGCGGTGATCACCGTGCCGTCGGCCCGCAGGTCGCCCACCACCGGGTGGTGTCCCTCGAGGCTCGTCAGCAGCGGGCCCTGACCGTCGAGGGGCACGGTCACGGGCTCCCCGGCACCGATCCGCACCTCCCGGCCGCGGACGCCGACACTCGCCTCGTCCCCGTCGAGCACCCGGAACTCCATGCGGTCGCGCTCGAGGCGCACATTCGACAGGGTGCCGTGCGTGCGCACGCGGAAATCCATCGAGGGCCATTCGCGGGGCAGCCGAGGGTCGAACGTCAGGTGACCCCCCGTGTCACGCATGCCACCGAAGCCGTGAACCAGGGCGTTCCACACCCCGCCCGCGGATGCGATGTGCACCCCGTCGGACGTGTTGTTGTGCAGGTCCGCCCGGTCGACGAACAGGCCCGTGCGGAAGTACCACATGGCCATCTCCTGGTACCCGACCTCGGCGGCAACGATCGCCTGGACCAGGGCCGACAGGGTCGAATCCCCTGTGGTGATCGGGTCGTAGTATTCGAAGTCGCGTCGCGTCACCTCCCCGTCGAACTGGTCGCCCTGCAGGAACAGGGCCAGCACGACGTCGGCCTGCTTGAGCACCTGGAAGCGGTAGATCACCAGCGGGTGATAGTGGAGCAGCAGCGGACGGTTCTCGGCCGGGGTGTTCTCCAGATCCCACAGCTCGCGTTCGAGGAAGTGCTCGTCCTGCGGGTGGACCCGCAGGACCTCGTCGTAGGGGATGACCATGGCGTCGCCGCACGCCTGCCACTCGGCGATCTCGTCGTCGGTGACCGACAGCCGGGTCCGGATCCGTTCGTAGGCCTCCTGGTCGCGCTCGGACATGTCCCGGAGCACCTGCGCGGCGCTCCAGAGGTTGGCGCGGGCCATCACGTTGGTGAACAGGTTGTTGTTGACCACCGTCGTGTACTCGTCGGGTCCGGTGACCCCGTGGATGTGGAAGGTGCGGCCGCCCGACCTGTCCTCGCGCCAGAAGCCGAGGTCGGCCCACAGGCGCGCGGTCTCCACCATCACCTGGACGCCCTCGCGGAACATGAACGACGTGTCACCGGTCACGTTGTAGTACTTCATGACGGCGAAGGCGATGTCGGCGTTGATGTGGTACTGGGCCGTGCCGGCGGCGTAGTAGGCGGATGCCTCGTCGCCGTTGATCGTGCGCCACGGGAACAGCGCCCCCTGCTGCGTCAGCTCGCGGGCGCGTTCGCGCGCCTTGGGCAGCATCGTCACCCGGAACCGCAGCGCGTTGCGCGCCAGCGCGGGATGGGTGTGGATGAGGAACGGGACGACGTAGGCCTCCGTGTCCCAGAAGTAGTGGCCCTCGTAGCCCGAGCCGGTGACACCCTTGGCGGCGATGCCCAACTGGTCGGCCCGCGCCGACGCCTGGGCGAGCTGGAACAGATTCCACCGGACGGCCTGCTGGAGGGCGGGCTGGTCGGCGATCTCGACGTCGCACCCCTCCCACCAGGTGTCGAGCCATTGCCGTTGGGCGACCCGATAGGACTCCAGCCCGTTCTGGCGGACCCGGTCGAGGGTGCGCCGGCAGCGGTCGAACAGCTCGCGCACGGCCACACCGCGGGAGCTGTGGTAGGCGACCGCCTTGTTGATCACGATCGGGCGTCCCTGCCGCGCCTGCACTCGGTAGACCTTCTTGCCGACATCGGGCTCGGTGCTGATCAGTTCCTCGGCGTCGTTGTCGGTTTCGATCGAATGGTCGACGCCGACCGCGAGCGTCATCCCGGAGTTCGCGGTCTGATAGCCGAGGATCATCCGGCGTTCGCTGTGCCAGTCCCCCCGGGGCTCCAGCACGCGGCCCGCGAACCGGCTGGCCTTGCGAGGATCGAACGTCTCGTCGACCCGCGCCTTCTGGGCGTACTCGTCGATGCCGTCCTGCCGGTTGAGCACCTGCGACGAGACGACGACCGGGGCGTCTCCCTCGAGCATGGTGATCTCGAGGGTCATGATCACGAGATGACGTTCGGTGAACGACACCATGCGTCGGGAGCGGACCGACACGCGCTTGCCGGACGGGGTGCGCCAGATCAGATCGCGGCGCAACTCCCCGGCCCGGAAGTCGAGTTCGCGCCGGTAGTAGTGGAGGTCGGCGACCGTGAGCAACAGCGGCTCGTCGTCGATGTAGATCTTCATCGTCTTGGCGTCGGGCACGTTGACGATGGTCTGGCCGACCTTCGCGAACCCGAAGGCCTCCTCGGCGTGGTGGATCGACCATGTCTCGTGGAAGCCGTTGATGAAGGTGCCGTGTGCGAAGGACTGGCGGCCCTCCTCCGGGTTGGCGCGCAGCCCGAGGTAGCCGTTGCCCACGGCGAACAGGGTCTCGGTCCTCCCGAGATCGTCGGCGCTCGGCTCGGCCTCGACGAGGGCCCAGGGCGCGACGGGGAACCGCGTGCGATCGATCGGATCGGCCGACACCTCGTGGGGATTGACGTTCATGGCCTGACGTCCTCGAGATCCGACACGACGAGGTCCGCCCCGGCCCCGGTGAGAGCATCGACGCCGGCGCCCCTGTCGACGCCCAGCACCATGGCGAACCCGCCGGCACGGCCGGCCTGGATGCCCGACACGGCGTCCTCGACAACCATGCACGACTCCCGGGGGACGCCGAGAAGCTCCGCGGCCCGCAGGTAGGTGTCGGGCGCCGGTTTGCCGCTCAGGCCCTCGTTGTGGGCGAGTCTGCCGTCGACGATGACACCGAACCGCTCCCCGAGGCCGGCGGCGCGCAGCACGGCGACGGCGTTCTTCGACGAGGACACCACCGCTGCGGGCACCCCCTGACGCTCGAGATCGGCGAGCAGCGCCAGCGACCCCGGGTAGGCCCGCACCCCGTCGCGGGCAATGATTTCGTTGAACGTCGCGTTCTTCCGGTTCCCGAGGCCGCAGACCGTCTCCGCAGCCGGATCGTCGTCGGGATCGCCCTCGGGAAGGGAGATTCCGCGGGACGCGAGGAAGTCGCGCACTCCGTCGTAGCGGGGCTTGCCATCGATGTGGTCGAAGTAGTCGGCGTCCGTGTAGGGACGGGACTCACCGCGTGACGTGAGGAACCCGGTGAACATCTCGCGCCATGCCAGCATGTGCACGTCGGCGGTGGGGGTGATCACCCCGTCGAGGTCGAACAGCACCGCCTTGATCCTCGTCCAATCCATGCTCCCGATGCTAGGGACCGCGTCGAACGGCCGCTGGCGATCGGGACGAGTCACAGGAGCAACTGCAGGCTGTCCCACGCGAGCTTCGCCCCGAGCCCGACGACGGCGACAAGGAACACCCGTCGCACGAACGCGTTGCCGAGGCGCAGCGCCATCCGCGCGCCGGTGAGGCCGCCGGTGAGGTTCGCGGCGGCCATCGTCAGGCCGAGCCTCCACAGGATGTGTCCACCGGCCCCGAACACCGTGAGCGCAGCCACGTTCGTGGTGAGGTTGGCGAGCTTGGCCAGGGCGCTCGCCTCGAGGAAGCCGTACCCCAGCATCGCGACGAGGGCGATGATGAAGAACATGCCGGTGCCCGGGCCGATGAGCCCGTCGTACGCCCCGATCCCGAGCCCCAACCCGGCCAGCCGCAGGTAGTGCCCGGTTCCCGTGTGGCGAAGCTCGTGCACGAGGCCCAGGTGTGGACGCCGCACCGTGTACCACCCCACCCCGATGAGCACGGCCAGCACGAGCGGCGTGAAGTACTCCTTCGGGATGAACCGCACGAGGTCCGCGCCGACGCTCGAACCGATCCAGGCGCTCGCCATCAGCGGGAGCGCGCTGCGCCACTCGACCCGCACGTGCCGCAGGTAGGTGCCGGCGGCCATCAGCGTGCCCGCGGCCGAGGAGATCTTGTTCGTGCCCGACACGGTGGCCACCGGTATCGCCTGAGGCAGACCGATGAGAAGGGCCGGCAGCTGGATCAGGCCCCCGCCGCCGACGACGGCGTCGACCCACCCGGCGACGAACGCGGCAGCGACGAGCGCCACGACCACCTGCCACCCGACGTCCACCGCTGCCACCTCCCCGAGAACCCTAGCCGGATCGACCAGGAGCCTCGTCGGGCGCTCCTAGACTCGGCGTCATGGACACACGACGCTTGGGCACATCGGGATTGAAGGTCAGCCGCATCTCCCTCGGCTGTATGAGTTACGGGGACGCCGCCCGCGGCGGCCACCAATGGGTGCTCGACGAGGACGCCGCCCAGCCGTACTTCCGGCAGGCCGTCGAACTCGGGATCACCTTCTGGGACACCGCGAACGTCTATTCGCTGGGCAGCAGCGAGGAGTTCACCGGCCGCGCCATCACGCGGTACTCGCGCCGCGAGGACATCGTGCTGGCCACCAAGGTCAACGGCGCCATGCACGGGGGCCCTGGCGGGCAGGGACTCTCACGGAAGGCGATCATGGAGCAGATCGACGCCTCCCTCACCCGGCTGGGCACCGACTACGTCGACCTGTACATCATCCACCGGTTCGACCCGCACACGCCGGTCGAGGAGACGATGGAGGCCCTGCACGACGTGGTCAAGGCCGGCAAGGCCCGCTACCTCGGCGCCTCGTCGATGTGGGCCTGGCAGTTCTCGAAGATGCAGTACACCGCCGACCTGCACGGGTGGACCCGGTTCGTCTCGATGCAGGACCAGTACAACCTCCTCCAGCGCGAGGAGGAGCGGGAGATGTTCGGCCTGTGCGCCGACCAGGGCGTCGGGATCACCCCGTGGAGCCCGCTCGCGCGCGGCAAGGTGGCGCGCCCCTGGGGCGAGCAGACCCTCCGGGCCGAGACCGACCAGTTCGGCAAGCGGCTCTACGGGGACGCCGACAAGCCGGTGGTCGACGCGGTCGAGGCGATCGCCGCCGAGCGCGGCGTCCCGATGGCGCAGGTGTCCTTGGCCTGGGTGCTGAAGAATCCCGCGGTGACCGCGCCGATCGTCGGCGCGACCAAGCCGCACCACCTCGCCGACGCCGTGGCCGCTCTCGCTCTCGAGCTCACCGACGAGGAGATCGCCCGGCTCGAGCAGCCGTACGCGCCGCATCTGCCGGCCGGGTTCTGATGAGGGCTCGGGCCGTCCGCCGCGCGGGGCGGCCGGCCCGAGACGATCCCCACCCCGCGCCGTCCCCCGGATAGGTTGACGTCGACATGACGATCACCGATCTGCTGCTGCTCGTGGTCGCCGGAGTCGGCACCGGGCTGGTCGGCTATCTCACCGGCCTCGCGTCACTGGTGAGTTACCCCTCGCTGCTGGCGGTCGGCCTGTCCCCGGTTGCCGCGAACGTGACCAACACCCTCGGCCTCATCGGGATCGGTTTGGGCGCGACCACCCGCTCGGCGCGGCTGCTGCGGGGCCGGGGACGCCGGGACCTGCTGGTGCAGGTGATGATCGCGCTGCTCGGCGGCCTGACGGGCGCCGCCTTGCTGCTGCTCGGCGGCAACGGCGTGTTCGCCCGGGTCGTGCCCTGGCTGGTCGCCGTCGCGTCGGTCGCGCTGCTGCTGAGTCCACGCTTACGGGCCCTGCGCGGCGGCACCGACAGCCGCGCGGCGGCCCTGATCGCGCTGTTTCCGCTGTGCGTCTACGGGGGCTATTTCGGGGCGGGCGCGGGGGTGATGTACCTGGCGACCATGCTGGTGCTCACCTCCGAGAGCCTGCACGTCTCGATGATCCTCCGCTCGGTGCTGCTCGGGATCAGCAACCTGTCGGCGTCGGTGATCTTCGTGTCGTTCGGACCGGTCGACTGGCCCGCGGCGATCGCCCTGGGGGTGGGCTGCGTCGCCGGCGGCAACCTCGGGCCGGTCGTGCAGCGGCTGATCCCGCCCGCCGTCCTGAGGGTGATCGTGGCCCTGTGCGGCATCGGACTGGCCGTGTGGCTCGCCATCGGCTGAGCCCGGCGGCGTACGACCCGGCCATCGGCGTACGACCCGGCAGGGCGAACCGACCTGGTCGTACGCCGCGGGTGACCGGTCGTACGCCGCGGGACCGGCCGGTGTCGGGTGGATCGGGTTGAATGGGGGCATGAGCGCTCCCCGAGACGAGACGATGACCTGGCTGACCCGTTTGGTCGGCTTCGACACCACCAGCCGCGACTCGAACCGCGGGCTGATCGATGCGCTGGCGGCGGCGGCCACGGACGCCGGCCTCACCCCCCGGATCGTCCCCAACCCGACCGGGCAGAAGGCCAACCTCGTCGTGTCGATCCCCGACGCCGACGGCTCGATCGAGGGCGGGGTGATGTTGGCCGGCCACGTCGACTGCGTGCCGGTCGACGCTCAGCACTGGTCGAGTGACCCGTTCCGCGTCGAGATCCGTGACGGCCTCGTCTACGGTCGCGGCACCGCGGACATGAAGGGGTTCGACGCCGCGGTCGCCGCCGCGCTGCCCGACATGGTCGCGGGGCCGCTGCGCGAACCGCTGCACCTGTGCTTCACCTACGACGAGGAGATCGGCTGCCGGGGCGCCCAGCCCCTCGTCGACGCCCTGCACGCCGCCGGGATCCGCCCGCGGGTCTGTTTCGTCGGTGAGCCGACCTCGATGCGGATGATCCGCGCCCACAAGTCGATCAACGTCGCCCAGGTGAGCGTGCGGGGGGTCGGCGCCCATTCGTCGCTCACCCCGGACGGCGTCAACGCGATCGAGTACGCCGCCCGGATCGTGCGGTTCCACCGGGAGCGCTGCGACCGCTGGCGCGCCGAGGGGCCCTTCGACCAGGCCTACCCGGTGCCCTACACGACGGGCTCGGTCAACCAGATCACCGGGGGCACCGCGGTGAACATCGTGCCCGAGCGGTGCGTGGTCGGCCTCGAGTGGCGCTCGCTCGGTGAACTCGACGACGACGCCGAGATCGCCGCGCTGCAGGACTTCTGCGCCGCGGTCGAACGGGACATGCGCGCCGAGAACCCGGCGGCCTCGGTCAACCTCGAGATGATCGCCTCCGCACCGGGCCTCGACACTCCCGAGGACGCCGAGGCGGTGCTGCTGGGCCGCGAGCTGGGCCTCGTCGTCGGCCCCGACAAGGTCACCTACGGCACCGAGGCCGGCATCTACGACCGGGGCGGCATCTCGACCGTGGTCGTGGGCCCCGGCGACATCGCGCAGGCGCACAAGGCCGACGAGTTCGTGAGCCTCGACCAGCTCGCGGCCTGCGACGCGTTCATCGCCCGGCTGATCGGGCATCTGCGCGTGGACGCGTGACCCGATGGACCCACGACCCACCCACCACGACGCGTCGTCGCGCCCGGCCCGCCCGACCAGCAACGTCACCGACACCGCCCTGATCTTCGAGGGCGGCGGGATGCGGGCGTCGTACACCTCGGCCGCCGCGGTGACCCTGCTACGGGCCGGCATCCACATCGACTGGGTGGCGGGCGTCTCGGCCGGGGCCAGCAACGCGGTGAACTACCTGTCACGCGACACGTGGCGCACCCGGCACTCGTTCGTCGACTTCGTCACCGACCCGCGGTTCGGCGACTGGCGCACGTTCGTGCGCGGGCAGGGACTGTTCAACGCGGAGTACATCTACGAGCGCACGGGGCTCCCCGACGGGGTCATGCCGTTCGACTGGAACACCTTCCGGGCCAATCCTGCCCGGCTCCGCGTGGGTGCGGTGCGCTGCGCGGACGCCGAGCCCATCTATTGGTCCGAGGACGACATGACCGAGCCGATCGACATGATGGTGCGGGTGCGGGCGTCCTCGACGATGCCCGGCCTCATGCCGTTGACCACCATCAACGGTGTCGACTACGCCGATGGCGCCCTCGGACCGACGGGAGGAATCCCTCTCGACGCCGCCCTCGCCGAGGGCTTCGACAAGTTCCTGGTGGTGCTCAGCCGCCCCCGCGGCTACGTCAAACGACCGGCCCGTCTGCCCGGGGTCTACCGACAGGTGTTCCGGCGCTACCCGGCGATGGCCGAGAGCCTGCTCACCCGGTGGCGCGGCTACAACGAGTCCCGCGAGCTGCTGTTCGAGCTCGAACGGGACGGCAGGGCCGTGCTGTTCGTGCCCGACCAGATGCCCGTCGGCAACGGCGAACGCCGCGTCGAGCGGCTCAGGGCCGCCCACGAACTGGGCCTGGCCCAGGCACGCCGGGAACTGCCCCGCTGGCGCGAGTTCCTCGCCCTCGACGGGCACTGACCAGCGAGGGCAGCAGGCTCAGCCGCGCACCACCCGCACGAGGTGGGCGAGCGCGTCGGACACCGGGACGCTGTCGGCCATCCCGGAGCGCCGGTCCCGCACCTCGACGAGACCGTCGGCCAGCCCCCGGCCGACCACGACCGTGGTCGGGATGCCGAGCAGTTCGGCGTCGGTGAACTTCACCCCCGGGGAGGCCTTGCGGTCGTCGAAGAGGACGCCGATCCTCGCCTCGTCGAGGTCGGTGGCGAGTCGTTCGGCCGCCTCGAACACGGCGGCGTCCTTGCCGGTGGCCAGCACCATGACGTCGAACGGCGCGAGTTCGCGGGGCCAGCACAGGCCCTTCTCGTCGACCGTGTTCTCGGCCACCGCCGCGACCGCGCGGGACACGCCGACCCCGTACGAGCCCATCGTGACGGTGACCAACCGGCCGGACTGGTCGAGCACCTGCAGGCCGAGCGCGTCGGCGTACTTGCGCCCCAACTGGAAGATGTGCCCCATCTCGATTCCCCGGGCCAGCGTCAGGGGCCCCGACCCGTCGGGGGCCGGATCACCCTCGCGCACCTCGGCGACGTCGATGACACCGTCGGGAGCGAAGTCGCGGCCGCAGACGAGGTCGAGCACGTGGCGGCCGGGCTCATCGGCGCCGGTGATCCATCGGGTGCCGGTGACCACCCGCAGGTCGCACAGGTAGCGGACACCGCTCTCCGCCGTCTCCCCCAGCGCGCCCGGGCCGATGTAGCCCTTGACCAGCCCGGGGTTCGCCTGGAAGTCCGC